>JAKLIE010000439.1 GCA_022709775.1 Pseudomonadota bacterium | reverse complement strand
CGAACACTTGCAGCTGGTGGGGACTGGGCACGGTCGGCGGCAATCCGTCGCAGGCGTGGATCCACACCCGGTTCGGGTTCTCGGTCAAGGTCGTCGGCCACGAGATGGGCCACAACCTCGGGCTCTTCCACTCGCACTCGCTCGACTGCGGCTCGGCACCGGTCGCCGCCACCGGCTGCTCCGCCTCCGAATACGGCGACGTGTTCGACCTGATGGGGAGCAATTCGGGAGGCCACTACAACGCGTTCCAGAAGGAACGCCTGGGCTGGCTCGACGACGGCGCTTCGCCGCCGCTCACGACGGTCCCCGCGGTCGCCGGGACGGCCACGTTCGACATCGCGCCGATCGAGGACGCGCGCAACGCGCAGCCCCGCGCGCTCAAGATTCCGCGCGCGTCCGCCTGCGGGGTGGCCAACGAGTGGTTCTACGTCGAGGCCCGCCAGGCGAAGGGCTACGACGCGTTCCTCGCCGGCAACGCCAACGTCCTGTCGGGCGTCCTCGTCCGGAAGGTGACCGGCGGCGTCGCCGACAGCAGCTACCTGCTCGACATGACGCCTGCCACCACATCATGGTCCGACGCCGCGCTCGTCGCGGGAAAGTCGTTCACCGATCCGCAGTCCGGCCTCCGGATCTCGACCGTCTCGGCGGGCTCGACCGGTGCCCGCGTCAGCGTCACGTTCCCCGCCGCGAGCTGCACGCGTGCCGCGCCCGCAGTGACGATCACCCCCGGCGAGACGACCTGGACGCCTGCCGGCGCGTCGGTCGCGTACACGGTGCAGGCGCAGAACAGGGATTCCTGCGGGTGCTCGCCGACGAACTTCGACGTGAGCGCCGCGGTGCCGAGCGGCTGGGGCGCGACCAGCGCGCGCACGCCGAGCGTCGTCGCGGGCGGCAGCGCCGTCGCATCGATCCTGGTGACCACGCCCGTCGGCGCTCCGGCGGGCTTCTATCCGCTGACGCTCAAGGCCGCCAACGTCTACGCGGCCGCGATGGCGGGCACCGCCGCGGGAACGGTCGCGATCGACGCGACCGCCCCGCCTCCGCCGCCTCCGCCTCCGCCTCCGCCGCCGGCCGACAGCGTCGTCGTCCAGACGCTCGCCGCGGTCGCCTCGACCGACAGGTCGAGCTACTGGGCGCCGCGCTACGGCTCGACGGCCGCGACGATCACGACGAAGGTGACGGCGAACGGGACGCCGGTCGCCGGCACGTCGGTCAGCGTCGAGGTGCGCGACCCGGGCGGCGCCCTCACGACGCTCTCCGGCTCGACCGCGAGCACCGGGACGGTGTCGCTCGGCTACGCGATCCGTTCCACGTCCAGGCGGGGAACCTACACGGTGACGAGCCGCGCGACCGGGAAGGACTCGACCGCCAGCGCCACCACGAGCTTCTCCGTCAACTGACGCGATCCCCGGTGACGCGCCGCGCCCCTGCCCGGGCGCGGCGTCCGCTCGTCCAGCGCGTCGATGCTGCACCGCAGATTGACGCGCGCGGGGCGGGCCGGATAAATGCGGAACGCCGTTCCACATTGCGCGTCCCGTGATCTACTCGCCCGCCCAGCGCTGCCTCGATCTCCTCGAGCTCCTCGCCGACGAGCCGGTGGGCCTTCCGCTCACGGTCGTCTGCGCCCGCCTCGCGCTTCCCAAGAGCGCGGCGCACCGGTTCCTCGCACTGCTCGCGTCGCGGGGATTCGTGCGCCAGGACGCCTCGACTCAGCACTACGCGCTGACCCTCAAGCTGCCCGCCCTCGGCTTCCGCTACCTCGCCGGCACCGGATGGCCCGATCTCGCGCAGCCGACGCTCGACGCGCTCGCGTCGCGCACCGGCGAGCTCGCGCGCCTCGCGCTCGTCGAGGGCGACACGCTCACCTGGGTCGCCAAGGCGCAAGGCGCGTCGACCGGGTTGCGCTACGACGCCGACGCCGGGCGCGGCGTGATCCTCCACGCGACCGCGACGGGCAAGGCGTGGCTCGCGACGCTGCCCGAGGAACGCGCACTCGCGCTCGTCGCGCGTGAAGGCCGCCTCGGCTCGCGCGGCCTCGGCCCGCGGGCGGCGTCGACGGTGGCCGCGCTGCGCCGGGAGCTCCGCGGGACGCGCCGCCGCGGATGGGGCGAGGCGGTCGAGGAAGGCGAACCGGGCGTCGCGGCGGTCGCCGTCGCCGTACGGCCGCACCGCGCCCCGGAGGCCGCCGCCTGCGCGACGGTGAGCATCGCGGGCCCGCTCGCGCGCATGGACGCCGCGCGGCGCGCCGAGCTCGCGCGCATGGCGCAGGCGAGCGCGCTGGAGATCGCGGACCTCTGGCCCCTCCGCAGCGTCGGGCCGGGCGCCGCCCGCGCGGCATGACGGACGCACGGCGATGAACGCGATCGACCGCGCACGTTACGACGGACCGCTCGCGCTCGCGCAGTCGATGACCGCGTTCGCCCGCTCGACCGCCGCCGACGCGGGCTGGAACCGCGAGGGCCTGCGCGCGGACGTCGAGTACCGCGACCTCGGGCTCGCCGCCGCGACCGGCGGCCGGATCGGCGTCAGGCACATCCGCGC
>JAKLIE010000438.1 GCA_022709775.1 Pseudomonadota bacterium | reverse complement strand
AGACGTGGGCCTCGCGCTCCTCGCGCTCTGGCTGGCCGCGCAGCTCAATCCGGCGATTCCGCTGTTCGCGATCACGTTCGACCAGGCGCCCGATCGCATCTTCGCGGGCGCGTCGCAGGCCACGGACTCGGCGGTCACCGTCATCGAGGCCGCCGGGAGCGCCTTCCAGCTCGTCGGGGTGGGACTGTTCCTCGCGCTCATCGTGCGCCATCGCCGCCATGTCGGCGCCGCGGTGCTCCTGCTGATCGGCACCGCGCTGCTGCTGAAGGGCATCGCGGCGATCCTGCTCCTCAAGCCGGCGGCGTGGGAGGGCTGGCTGCGGCCGGGCGTCTCGACGGGCACCGCCGTCGGCGCGCTCGCGCTGCTCGCCGCGATCGCGCTGCCGCGCCCGGCGATGATCGCCCTGTGCGGCATCGCGCTCCTGTCGTCGCTGCTCACGCCGCTGCTCGCCGCCGACGTCCTGTTCACGCGCGCGCCGCTGACGCTGTTCAACTGGCGCTACGGGCACCTGCTCAACTTCAACGGCCTCACGCACACGATCCTGCTCCTCTGGCCGATCGCGGCGGCGGCGTGGCTGTTCGCGCTCGCCGGACGGCCCGGCTGGGGCGCGCCGCCGGATTCGCTAGAATGACCGGTTCCTCCCCGACCGGTCCCGCGATGAGCTACTTCGAGCGCCACGTCTTCTTCTGCTGCAACCAGCGCGAAGCGCCCGAGAAGTGCTGCGCGAGCGCCGGTGCGGCCGAGATGCAGAAGTACGCGAAGGACCGCGTCAAGGCGCTCGGCCTCGCGGGACCGGGCAAGGTGCGCGTCAACAGGGCCGGCTGCCTCGATCGCTGCGAGGAGGGTCCGGTCATCGTCGTCTACCCGGAAGCCGTCTGGTACACCTACGTCGACCGCGCGGACATCGACGAGATCGTCGACCGGCACGTCGTGAACGGCGAGATCGTCGAGAGGCTCGTCATTTGACGCAGGGACCCGCAAGCTTCCAGGGCGCCGCCGAGCGGGTCGTGATCGACGGGCCCGCGGGCCCGCTCGAAGTCGTCTGCAACGCGCCGTCGATCGCGCGGCGCGGGATCGCGCTGGTCGCGCACCCGCACCCGCTGCAGGGCGGCACGCTCGACAACAAGGTCGCGCAGACGCTCGCGAAGACGTTCTTCGCGCTCGACTACGTCGCGGTGCGGTTCAACTTCCGCGGCGTCGGCGAGTCGCACGGCGCGTTCGACGAGGGCGTCGGCGAGACCGAGGACGCGCTCGGGGCGCTCGCCTACGCCCGTGCGCACTTCGGCGCCCGGCTGCCGGTCGCGCTCGCGGGCTTCTCGTTCGGTTCGTACGTGCAGACGCGCGTCGCGAAGCGCTTCGAGGCCGAGCGCCTCGTGCTCGTCGGCCCCGCCGTGAAGCGGTTCGCGCTCGACGCGGTCCCGGCCGACACGATCGTCGTGCACGGGGAGCACGACGAGATCGTCCCGCTCGCCGACGTGCTCGACTGGGCTCGGCCGCAGGCGCTGCCGGTCGTCGTGTTCCCCGGCTGCACGCACTTCTTCCACGGCCGGCTGACGCAGTTGCGCGATACGATCGTCGGCATGTGGCACCGCGGCCACGCGCAGGACGCGTGATGGACGCGGCCGTCGAGCGCGACCTGCCCGGACACGCGCGCGTCGGGCGCGAGCGCGTGCTCGCGGTGTCCGGCCTCGTCAAGCGCTACGGAAGCCAGGAGGTCGTGCGCGGCCTGTCGTTCGACATCCTTCGCGGCGAATGCTTCGGCCTGCTCGGCCCCAACGGCGCGGGCAAGACGACGACGCTGCGCTGCTGCCTCGGCCTCGCCGATCCGGACGGCGGCACGATCGAGCTCGTCGGCGAGCCCGTCCCGAAGGCCGCGCGCGAAGCGCGCGTACGCGTCGGCGTCGTGCCGCAGATGGACAACCTCGACCCCGACTTCACGGTCACCGAGAACCTCGTCGTCTACGGGCGCTACTTCGGCATCGACCGCGCGACGCTCGACGCGCGCATCCCGAAGCTCCTGGAGTTCGCCGGCCTCGCGGCGAAGGCGCGCGCGAGCATCCGCACGCTCTCCGGAGGCATGAAGCGGCGTCTTACGCTCGCGCGCGCGCTCGTCAACGATCCCGAGCTCCTGATCCTCGACGAGCCGACGACCGGGCTCGACCCGCAGGCGCGGCACCTGATCTGGGACGGTCTGCGCCAGTTGCTCGCGCAGGGCAAGACGATCCTGCTCACGACCCACTTCATGGACGAGGCCGAGCGCCTCGCGACACGGCTCGCCGTGATCGACCACGGCCGGATGATCGCCGAGGGTGCCCCGCGCGCGCTGATTGCCGAGCACATCGAGCCGCAGGTCGTTGAAGCCTACGATGAGGCCGGTGGCGATCTGCCGGCCTTCGTCGAAGCCAATCGCCACCTCGCCGGGCGCGTCGAGACCAGCGGCGAAACCGCCTTCTTCTATTGCAGCGATCCGCGTCCGCTGCTCGCCCGGCTGGCCGAAGCGCCCGGGCTGCGCTACGTGCACCGCGCCTCGAATCTCGAAGA
>JAKLIE010000437.1 GCA_022709775.1 Pseudomonadota bacterium | reverse complement strand
GCGCGTTACGGCGACGTCTCGGCGATCTTCCCGGCGGCGGGCCGCATGCAGCGCGCCGCGTTCGACCTCGTCGGCGTCGCGTCGGAGGCCGACGACCAGCGGCCGTGGGCGTGGATGGCGAGCTGGCCGATCGACCGCTATCCGCTTCGGCGCGACTTCGAGGCGTCGCCGAAATGGGAGCCTGGGCAGGAGGACTACGAGTTCGTCAGGGTCGAGGGCGACGGCGTGCACGAGATTCCGGTCGGCCCGGTCCACGCGGGCATCATCGAGCCGGGCCATTTCCGCTTCCAGATCGTCGGCGAGAAGGTGCTCCGACTGGAGGAACGGCTCTGCTACACGCACAAGGGCATCGAGAAGCGCTTCGAGTCGATGCCGCTGGTCGAGGGCAGCCGGCTGGCCGGACGCGTGTCCGGCGACAGCACCGTCGCGTACGCGTGGGCGTACTCGCAGGCGCTCGAGGCCATCGCCGGGCTCGCCGTGCCGCCGCGAGCCCTCTGGCTGCGCGCGCTGGCGCTCGAGCGCGAGCGCATCGCGAACCACCTCGGCGACCTGGGCTACCTCGGCAACGACGGCGGTTTCGCGTTCGGCCTCGCGCAGTTCTCGCGGCTGAAGGAGGAGGTAGTGCGCACGAACCTCGCGGCGTTCGGCCACCGGTTCATGATGGACCTCGTCGTGCCGGGCGGCGTCGCGCGCGACCTCGACCGCGACCACGCGGCGGCGATGGTCGACGAGGCGAAGCGCGTCGCCGCCGAGGCCGAGACGCTGCGCGGGATCTACGACGAGCACGACGGCCTGCAGGACCGCTTCCGCACCTGCGGCCGGGTCGCGCCGGAGCTCGCGGAGCGCCTCGGCCTCGTCGGCATGGCGGCGCGGGCGAGCGGCCTGGCGCGCGACCTGCGCTGCGACTTCGCCGCAGCGCCCTGGGACGCGCTCGCGGTGCGCAAGGCGGGCGCGACCGGCGGCGACGTCGCCGCGCGCGTCGCGGTCCGGTTCGACGAGCTCGCCGAGTCGCTGCGGCTCGTCCGGTCGATCGTCGACCACCTGCCCGACGGCGACTTCCTGGCCCCCGTTCCCGACGTCCCGCCGCACAGGCTCGGACTGGGCTGCGTCGAAGGCTGGCGCGGGCCGGTGCTCGTCGCCCTCGAAGCCGGCCCCGGAGGCACGATCCGGCGCTGCCATCCGCACGACCCCTCGTGGGCGAACTGGCCGGTGCTCGAGCACGCGGTGATCGGGAACATCGTTCCCGACTTCCCGCTCATCAACAAATCGTTCAACCTCTCGTACAGCGGACAGGACCTCTGACGATGCTGCGGATCCTGAAGCAGATCGCGAAGACCGGCATGCGCACCGAGGCGCCGCCCGCGCCCGCCGACGAGATGGCGAAGACGGCGCGACTGCAGGCCGATGTGCTGCGCACGCTCGGCCGCGCGCTGACGATCCGGCAGGTCGATGCGGGCTCCTGCAACGGCTGCGAGCTCGAGATCCACGCGCTCGGCAATCCCTATTACAACATCGAGGGCATGGGCATCAAGTTCGTCGCGAGCCCGCGGCACGCGGACATGCTGCTCGTGACCGGCCCGGTGTCGAAGCACATGGCGATCGCGCTCAAGCGCACCTACGACGCGACGCCCGAGCCGAAGCTCGTCGTCGCGGTCGGCGACTGCGGATGCACCGGCGGGATCTTCGGCGAGAGCTACGCGACGCTGGGGCGCGTCTCCAGCGTGATCCCGGTCGACGCCGAGGTGCCCGGATGCCCGCCGACGCCGTCGGCGCTGCTGCAGGGCATCCTCGCGGCGATCCGCGCGCGGACGGCGGAAGGCGCGCCCGCCGACGCCGCTCGGCGGGATCCCGGCCGCAGCTGAACCGTCCGCGGCGCGCGCGCCGGCGCGGCCGGTCACTCCGAACCGATCTGCAGCGGGTTCGGCCGCCGTCGTTCGATCGACCACTTGGCGAGCGCCGCGCCCCGGTAAACGCCGTGCGCGAACTTGCCGTACGGCATCGTCGCGAAGAACGCCATCACGAACCCCAGGTGGATCGCGAGCAGCAGCCCCATCGCGCCCGTGTCGCGCCAGGCGAGCAGCGCGAGACCCGTGAGGCTCGTCCCGAACAGCAGCACGATGAATCCGCGGTCCATCGGCCGTTGGGCGGGATCCCCGTGCAGCGGCGCGCGACGCAGATTCAGCCACAGGAGGCCGGCCGGCCCGATCAGGAGTCCGATGCCGCCCGCGGTACCGAGCAGCACGGGAAGCTCGGTGAACCCGTAGGGCGCCGGCCGCCCCAGCGCGTAGTGATAGACAGTCGCCACGCACGTCGCCGCGAAGCACAGCAGGAAGCCGTAGAACGTGAAGTGGTGGAACCTGCGCCGCGCCAGCGTATAGCGGTCGTCCGCCTCGTTGCAACCCTCGCCGTGCCCTCCGTCGAGGTACTCGAGCGCGAGCGCGCTCGCGGCGGCCTCCGCGAACGCCTCACCCGACCCCGCCCCCGGCGACGCGTCGCGCCAGAACCGGCGCACGCCGATTGCCAGCGCCAGCACGGCGAACCCGAACACC
>JAKLIE010000436.1 GCA_022709775.1 Pseudomonadota bacterium | reverse complement strand
ACACGAACCCGCGATACGCCTACGCGCGAGTCGCCGACCAGGACGCCGCGCCGGCCGTCAGGCCCGTGGCCGTCGTCGGCGCGGGGCCCGTCGGGCTCGCGCTGGCGATCGACCTGGGGCAGCGCGGCGTGCCGGTCGTCGTGCTCGACGACGACGACACGGTGAGCGTGGGCTCGCGCGCGATCTGCTACGCGAAGCGCTCGCTCGAGATCCTCGACCGACTCGGCTGCGCCGAGCCGATCGTGGCGAAAGGCGTGGGCTGGAACACGGGCAAGGTGTTCCACCGCGACGATCTCGTCTACCAGTTCGATCTCGTGCACGAGCGGGGCCATCACCGTCCCGGGATGGTCAACCTGCAGCAGTACCATCTCGAGGAAGCGCTCGTCGGGCGCGCGCGCGCGGTGCCGGGCGTCGAGATCCGATGGAAGAACAGGGTGACGGGCATCCGGCCCGGCCGCGACCGCGTCGACGTGACGATCGACACGCCCGAAGGTCCGTATGCGATGTCGTGCGAGTGGCTCGTCGCCTGCGACGGCGCGCGCAGCCCCGTGCGCGGCATGCTCGGCCTCGAGAGCGAAGGACAGGTGTTCCGCGACCGGTTCCTGATCGCGGACATCCACATGCAGTCCGACTTCCCGCCGGAGCGCTGGTTCTGGTTCGATCCGCCGTTCCACCCGGGGCAGTCGGTGCTGCTGCACCGGCAGGCGGACGACGTGTGGCGCGTCGACTTCCAGCTGGGCTGGGACGCCGATCCCGACGAGGAGAAGAAGCCGGAGCGGATCCTGCCGCGGCTTCGCGCGATGCTCGGCCCCGACGCGCGCTTCGACATCGAGTGGGCGAGCGTCTACACGTTCCAGTGCCGCCGGATGAAGCGATTCCGCCACGGCCGCGTGATCTTCGCGGGCGACTCGGCGCACCTCGTCTCCCCGTTCGGGGCGCGCGGCGCGAACAGCGGCTTCCAGGACGCCGACAACCTCGCGTGGAAGCTCGCGCTCGTGCTCTCGGGCCGCGCTCCCGAGGCGCTCGTCGAGAGCTACGACGTCGAGCGCACGCGGGCGGCCGACGAGAACCTGCTCAACTCGACGCGCTCGACCGACTTCATCACGCCGAAGAGCCCGGTGTCGCGCACGTTTCGCGACGCGGTGCTGCAGCTCGCGAAGCGCCACCCGTTCGCGCGGCGGCTGGTCAACAGCGGACGTCTCTCGGTGCCCGCCGTGCTCGCGGAATCGCCGCTCAACACGCCCGACCGCGATCCGGACTTCCCCGCGGGCCCGGGCGAGATGGTGCCCGGCGCTCCCGCGGCCGACGCGCCGGTGTCCGGTGCGGACGGCCGGTGGCTCCTGCGATACCTCGAACGCGGGTTCACGCTGCTCGCGTTCGGCCCGCTGCCGCCGGACGCGGTCGCGGAGCTCGCGCGGGGACCGGCCGCCGTGCACGTCGTGCAGGTCGGCGTGCCGGCGGCTCCGGGGGCAGTCGCGATAGGCGACGCCGAGGGCCTCGTGGCGGTGCGATATGCGGCGCTGCCGGGAACCTGCTACCTGCTGCGGCCCGACCAGCACGTGTGCGCGCGCTGGCGCGCGTTCGACCTGCCCGCCGTGCGAGCCGCGCTCGCGCGCGCCACCGCGCGGGCCTGACCGACTTCGGAGACGCCGATGGCCGACCTCGTCACCGCCCCGAACCTCGCGCATCCGGACGATTTCTACGAGCGCCTCATCGCCGCGCACCGCGGCCTCGACGACGGAGCGAGCGCGATGGTGAACGCGAAGCTCGTCCTCCTGCTCGCCAACCACATCGGCGACGCCGGCGTGCTCGAGCAGGCGATCGCCGCCGCGCGCGAGGACGTCGCGTCCGCCCCCTGAACTCCGGAGAGTGTCCCCATGAGCCAAGACGCCACCACCAAGCCCGCCCGCGCCGCGTCGCGCGCCTCCTCGGCGCCGCTCGCCTACATGACCGGCTTCGGCAACGAATGCGCGACGGAGGCGCTCCCGGGTGCGCTGCCGGTCGGCCAGAACTCGCCGCAGAAGTGCCCGTACGGTCTCTACGCCGAGCAGCTCTCGGGCACCGCATTCACGGCGCCGCGCCACGCGAACCGCCGCACCTGGGCGTACCGGATCCGGCCCGGCGCGATGCACCAGCCGTTCCGCCGCATCGACAACCGCAGGATCGCGAGCGCGTTCGGCGAGCCCGCGGCGCCGCCGAACCAGATGCGCTGGGACCCGCTGCCGCTGCCCTCCGAGCCGACGGACTTCGTCGACGGGTTGGTCACGATGGCCGGCAACGGTTCGCCCGCGGCGATGGGCGGCTGCGCGATCCACCTCTACGTCGCGAACAGGCCGATGAGCGGGCGCTACTTCTACGACGCCGACGGCGAGCTCCTGATCGTGCCCGAGCAGGGGAGGCTCCGCATCGCCACCGAGCTCGGGACGCTCGAGGTCGCGCCGACCGAGATCGCGGTGGTGCCGCGCGGCATCCGCTTCGCGGTCGAGCTGCCCGACGGCGCCGCGCGCGGCTACGTCTGCGAGAACTACGGCGCGGCGTTCCGGCTGCCGGACCT
>JAKLIE010000435.1 GCA_022709775.1 Pseudomonadota bacterium | reverse complement strand
GTGGTCACCGAAGGCATCTTCAGCTACTGCAGCTTCCGCGTGAAGATCGACACGGACCGCTTCCTCGGCCCCGAGCAGGCGAACGTCCGCTGCAAGGGCGAGGTCGTCGGCCACGTGACGACCGCCGAGTACGGTTCCCAGATGATCTCGCTGGGGGGCGTGCATCACCTGACCGGTGGCAGCAAGAAGGAAGGGCGCGTCACCTGCGAGATGATGGCCGCGCTCGGCAACAAGGAGGCGGTCGAGCTCGCGATCGACGGCGGCTCGCAGGTCGTCGTGCAGTCCGGGCGGCCGCCGATCGTCAACGGCGTGCCCGAGGCGCGGATGCGCGTGGGCTGCGGCTCCGCGACCGTCGGCATCTTCGCCAAGCAGTTCTACGGGATCGCGGACGAAGTGGTCGTCGTCGACGACCACATCACCGGCGTACTCACCCAGCACCAGGCGGGCCGCTGCCTCGACATGCGCCTGTCCGGCGTCAAGATCCGCGGGCGCCGCTCGACGCCGGGCCGCTACTTCCAGGTGGCGAACCCCGGCACGGGGTGGGGCGGTACCGACGTCGCCGACCCGCTCGCGATCGTCGAAGGCTGGGATCCCGAGACCGCGTGGCCCGGCTTGCGGCTCCTGATGGTGTCGACGACGGGCGAGCACGCCGAGTGGTACGTGCTCGACGAGGCGCTCAAGCCGCAGCGTGCGCCGCTGCCCGAGCCGGTCGCGCGCATCGTGCGGCGCATCGGCGAGAATTGCGAGCCGTCGCTGTGCACGGTGCTGTTCGTCGGCGGCGCGGGCGGCAGCCTGCGGGCGGGCGTGACCGAGAATCCGGTGCTGCTCACGCGCTCGATCAAGGACTCGCTGGTGAACGTCACCTGCGGCGGCGCGCCGGCCTACGTGTGGCCGGGCGGCGGCATCACGGTGATGGTCGACGTCGCGCGCATGCCCGACCGGAGCTTCGGGACGGTGCCCACGCCGGCGATCGTCGCGCCGATCGAGTTTTCGATGCGCATGGACGATTACCGGGCGCTGGGCGGCCACATGGACAACGTGAGGCCGATCGCGGACGTGCTCGCGCACGGCGCGGTGCACGACGACGGCGCCCCGACGGGTCGGCGCATCGAGGCGCCCGGACCGGCCAATCCCTGGCCGCTCGGCGGCGTCCCGCTGCTCGGCTGAGCCGCGGCCGCCGATGAACGCTCTGCGCGCCCGCCTGCCGGACGGCCGCTGGCACTTCCAGCACGGACCGATCGATATCGTGATCGGGGCCGACGGCGACCCGCGCGCCGTCGACGACGCGCACGAAGCGGCCTGGCGCCGGTTCGAGACGATCCTCGCCGAGCTCGTCGCCGAGCTGCCGGCCCTGCGCAGGCCGGTCCGCGACGGCGACTGCCCGCTCGAGGGCGTCGTCGCGCGCCGGATGTGGTGCGCATGCTATCCGTACCGCGACCGCCACGTGACGTCGATGGCGGCGGTCGCGGGCTCGGTCGCGCAGGAGCTCGTCGCCGCCTACGACCGCGGCGGCGTGGAGCGCGCCTTCGTCAACAACGGGGGCGACATCGCGCTCCACCTCGCGCGCGGCGCGTCGTTGCGCGTGGGCCTGTGCGCCGATCTCGCCCGCCACGTCCCGCGCGAAGGTCGCGCGGCGCTCCCGCCCGACGCCGACTTCGAGGTGCGCGCGGACATGCCGGTGCGCGGCATCGCGACCAGCGGCTGGCGCGGGCGCAGCCTGTCGCTCGGCATCGCCGACAGCGTGACCGTGCTGGCGGCGACCGCGGCCGCGGCCGATGCAGCCGCGACGATGATCGCCAACGCGGTCGACGTCGCGGACTCGCGGATCATCAGGCGTCCCGCGCGCGAGGTCCGCGACGACAGCGACCTGGGCGACCTCCCTGTTACCGTCGACGTGCCGCCGCTCGAGGCCGCGCTCGTGCGCGAGGCGATCGCGGCGGGCCTGGCGCGCGCGCGGGAGATCGAGCGCGCCGGACTGCTGGCAACGGCCCTGATCGTCTGCCAGGGCAGGAGCGCGAGCCTCGACGACGAGCCGGCGCAGCCGCACCTGCCCGCGAGCCCTGAATCGCGGGCTGCCGCGCGCCCGACCTGAGCGGGTCGGTGCGACGACGATGCCGACCCTGCTTCCCACGCTCTCCCCGAGGATCCCCCGATGATCGAAGTGCGCCGCATCCTCACCCACGTCGAGGACATTCTTCACGAGTTCGGCCCGGTCGCCGCGACGCCGCTGCGCCGGGGTGCGATCGCGGTCGTGCTCACCAACCCCTACGCCGGGCGCTACGAGCCGGACATCCTGCCGATGATGGCCGCGCTGTCGCCGCTGGGCGTCGAGATGGCGGCGCAGCTGCGCGCCGCGATGGACGTGCCGGTCGAGCGCATCGAGGGCTACGGCAAGGGCGCGATCGTCGGCGCCGCCGGCGAGGTCGAGCACGGGGCGCTGTGGCACGTGCCGGGCGGTTACGCGATGCGCGAGCTCCTGGGCTGGAAGGGGGACCTCGCGGCCTACGCGAAGGGGCAGGGCGAGGCGAAGACGGGGCAGCCGGGCAACGCGCTGTC
>JAKLIE010000434.1 GCA_022709775.1 Pseudomonadota bacterium | reverse complement strand
GCGCCGAGGAGCAGGTTCTGCGCGAGCGTGAGCGCGCGGTTGGCGACGTACTTCCACCAGGGCATGCCGCCGGCGAGCGCGCCCCCGCCCAGGATGCGCGAGCCCAGCACGAGGTCGTAGACGCCCGAGGTCACCATGCCCGCCATCGCCGTCACGAGGCGCGGGTCGTACTGATAGTCCGGGTGCACCATCACGACGACGTCGGCGCCGCGGTCGAGCGCCTCGCGGTAGCAGGTCTTCTGGTTGGCGCCGTAGCCGCGGTTCATCGGGTGCAGCAGCACGGTGAGCCCGAGCGAGCGCGCGATCGCGACGGTGTCGTCGTCGCTCGCGTCGTCGACGAGCACGACGTCGTCGACGACGCCCGCCGGCAGGTCGCGCACGGTGGCCTCCAGCGTGCGCCCGGCGCGGTAGGCCGGCATCACGACGACGATTCGGCGGCCGTCGAGCATCGGACTACCCGCGCGGCGCCCGGAAGACCACGAGCATCGCGTCCTCGTAGACGGGCGGGCCGAAGCGCTGGCGCAGCACCGGCTCGCACTGCGCGGTGTCGTCGCCGTAGCGCACGTGGCGGTCCTGGTCGCGGGGAAGCCACGGCTTCTGCCAGGCGACGTAGTCGACCGGGAAGGCCTCGAGCGCACGTGCGTCGGCGAGGCGCACGGCGTTCGTGAAGCGGAAACCCTCGCGCACCGGCAGCTCGCCGGGCCGGCGGTCGACGCAGAGCCCGGTGAGCCAGCCGGGCACGACGCGCTGGCGCGAGACGCGCTCCCAGCGCGCCGCGTCCCAGTCGTAGCTTTCGAAGGCGAACGGCGCGGCGGCGACGACGATCGAGTTCCGCGGGCGGTCGGCGAGCGTGCGCCAGAACGGCGACAGCGGGATCGCGCGCTGCGTGGCGAGCGCGGCGTTGCGATGCTCGCGGAAGTCGTAGAGGAAACCGACGCCGAGGCGGTGCGTCGTCGGATGGGCGCTCCACGCCGGCACCGGCCCCGTCGCGGCCATCGCGCTCGCGATGCCGGCCGTCGCGAGCGCGGCGCCCGAAGCGGCCGCGTGCCGCCAGCGCCATCGTCGAGCGGCAACGCGCCCGACCGTCACCGCGCCGACCGCGGTCGCGAGCAGGAGCAGCGGGACGAAGGGCATCAGGTAGCGCCCGAAGACGATCGGTACCTGTCCCCACTCGGGCCGCGTGATCGCGACCGCCGCGGCCGTCAGCGCGAGGCCGAGCGCGCCGGTGCGTGCCTCGGGGATCGCGCGCCAGACCGCGGGGGCGCCGATCGACGAGAGCGCGAACGTGGCGACGGCGACCGCGACCGACGACGTCCCCGCCCACAGGTGGAACGCCCCGCGCAGCGAGTTGAGCTCGGGGGCGGAGAACCCGCCCTTGCCGGTGATCGCCCCGAGCTGGAAATAGAGCGGCGGTCCGAGCAGCAGTGCGATCGCGGCGAGCGTCGCCAGCGCGATCGCGACGAGCCGCCGCAGGCGCGCCCGTCGATCGCGCTGCTCGCGGACGATCGTCCACGCCGCCCACGCGAGCGGCGCGAGCACGAACGGCGCGATCACCATGTGCATCCACACGGCGAACGCCGTCGCGGCCGCGTAGGCGGCGCCCGCGCGTCCGCTGCCTTCCCAGTAGCGGCGGAAAGCCCGGTGCGCGAGCCAGCCCAGGAGCACGCCGATCGCATAGGGGCGGGCGATCTGGCTGTACGCGACGAGGAGCGGCGAGATGGCGAGCAGCAGCGCGAACGCGAGCGCCTCCGCGCGTCCGATCCGCGCGGCGACCGCGAGCGGGAAGAGGACGATCGTCGCGAGCCCGCACAGCATCATCGGCAGGCGCATCGCGGTCTCGGACAGCCCGACCGTCCGCGCGAGCGCCCAGTCGTAGAGCGCGAGCGGGATGCCGTAGTCCGCGTGGCCGAGCTCGAGGAGGATCGAGGCGGGACCGTGGCGCAGGATCTGGTGCACCGCGTGCCACTCGTCGTCGAGCAGGACCTGCACCGCGAACTGGTCGAGGCGCAGCGCCGCGCCGAGCGCGACGATCGCGGCGAACAGCGCAGGCGCGGCGAAGCCCCGGAGGCCCTGCGGATCCGCGAAAATCGCCGCGCGGGTCGGGGACTCCGCAGGCATCCGTGGCCGTCAGCGCCGGGGGGCGGGAGAGAGCGGGATGACGTTCGGCAGGGCCTCGGATGCGGCGGCCGCCTCGACCGCCGCCTCGAGCGCGGGATCGACGTCGAAGCCGATGTCGCCGTCCTCGACCGGCGCGCCGGTCGCTTCGAGCGACGCGAAGTCGAACAGGCGCCGGTCCATCAGGTGCGACGGCACCGCCCTGCCCAGCGCGTTGAATATCGACTCGATGCGGCCCGGCTCCTTCTTCTCCCAGTCGCGAAGCATCGCCGCGATCTGCTTGCGCTGCAGGTGCTCCTGCGATCCGCACAGCGTGCAGGGAATGATCGGGAACGCGCGAAGCTCGGCGTAGCGCGAGAGGTCGCGCTCGCGCACGTACGCGAGCGGCCGGATCACGACGTGCTTCCCGTCGTCGGATACGAGCTTCGGCGGCATCGTCTT
>JAKLIE010000433.1 GCA_022709775.1 Pseudomonadota bacterium | reverse complement strand
GGCGGTCCTGTGCCGGGGCAGGCGCGTCCGCTGCTGGCGGCGCTCGTCGTGTCGATCGTCCTGTTCGGCACCGGCGGGGTGATCGGCTTCCTGATCGAGGGCAGCAACGTCAGGATCCCGGCGCACTACCACGGCGCGATCGTCGGCGTGACGATCGCGATGATGGGCCTCACGTACTGGCTGCTGCCGCGCCTGGGCGCCGCCGCGCCGCGCGCGAAGCTCGCGGTCTGGCAGTCCGTGCTCTACGGCGCGGGCCAGGTGATGCACATCTCCGGCCTGCTCTGGTCGGGCGGATACGGCGTGCAGCGCAAGGTCGCGGGCGGCGAGCAGGTACTGCGCACGACGAGCGAGATCGCCGGCATGGGGCTGATGGGCGCGGGCGGGCTCGTCGCGGTCCTCGGCGGCGTGCTGTTCGTCGTCGTCGTTGCGCTCGCGGTACGCGAGCGTCCGCGCACGAGAGCGGCGGAAGGTCCTGCGCGATGAACAGCCGGATGCTGGCGCGCCGGCTCGCGGTCGCCGCGACGGTGCTCGTGTTCCTCGTGCTCGTCGCGAGCGCATGGCTGCGCCACTCGGCGGCGGGCCTCGGATGCGCGGACTGGCCGGCCTGCTACGCCGTGGTCGTCGACACGGTCGAGACGCCGCTGCCGGGAACCGTGCTCGCGCGGCTCGTGCACCGGTTCGCCGCCTCGGGCGCGCTGGTGCTGATCGGGCTCGTCGCGTTCCTCGCGCTGCGGCCGGCGAGCGACTACCCGGCCGAGCGCAAGCTCGCGTGGACCGCCCTGGCGATCGCGCTGGGGCTGGCGGCGCTCGGCATCTGGACGCCGGGGGCGCGCGTTCCGGCGGTGGCGATCGGCAACCTGATCGGCGGCTTCGCGCTGTTCGCGTCGCTGGCTGCGCTCTCCGCGCGACTGCGCGGACCGGGTCCGCCGGCAGCCGGATCCTCGATCGCGGTCGCGGCGCTCGTCGTCGTGTTCGCGCACGCTGCGCTCGGCGGCATGATCGGTGCGCAGTTCGCGGTGACCGGCTGCCCGCCCGCGCTCGCGTGCCCGTCCGCCGACTTCTCCGCTCTGAGCGCGTCGGGCATCCTCGATCCGCTGCGGCCGCTCGCGATCGTCGACGGGCACGTGCGCCCCCCCGAGGGGGCGGACGCGCTCGTCTCGGCGCACCGGCTCGCGTCGATCGTCGTCTTCCTGATCGCGCTCGCCGCCGCGTGGACGGTGCGCGCCGACCGCGCGCGCGCCACCACGATCCTCGTCTGCGCGCTGGGTGCGCTCGCGATGGGCGTCGCGGCAACCCTGCGCCAGCCGTCGCTCGTCGGAACCGTCGCGCACAATGCCTTCGCCGCGTTGCTCGTCGGCGCGCTGGCCGGCGCGGCGGCGGTGCGGCAGCGGTGACCGAGGCGGTTGACGCGGCTTGGGGCGGCGGATCGGTTGCCACGTTCTCGAAGGACGGTCGCCGGCCCGCGCACCGGATTCCGCCCTGTCCGATCCACAGCGCCGACCTGGAGGCCCGATGTCCGCACGCACGCCCGAAGAGCTGTGCAGCCAGTTCACGCAACGCTTCTCCACCGGCGACATCGACGCGCTGGTCGCGCTCTACGAGACGCAGGCGGTGCTGCTCCCTCAGCCGGGCCACGTCGCGCAGGGTCACGCGGCGATCCGCGAGTCGCTCGCCGCGTTCCTGGCGATGCGCGGCACGTTCCGGATGTCGCCGCCGAAGGTGATTCACGCAGACGGAGTCGCGCTCCTGTACGCGGACTGGTCGCTGGACGCGAAGGCGCCGGACGGCAGTCCGATCCACCTCACCGGACAGACGACCGACGTCGCGCGGCGGCAGCCGGACGGCCGCTGGCTCTACGCGATCGACAGTCCGTTCGGCGCGAACGGCGTCGCCTGAACGGCGTAGACCGGGGTCAGATTCGAATCCGACCCCGGTGATCGCCGTTCAGATGCGCACCTCGACGCCGGGCACGCGCGCGCGGAGCCGCGCGAGCAAGTCCTCGCCGATCCTTGCGCCCCGCGGTGCCGCTGCGACGAGCGCCTCGCTCGCGCATCCGGTCGGCCGGAATGGCTGCAGCACCCAGCGGCGCACGCCGAGCGACGCCAGCTCGTCGGCGAGACGCAAGAGCGCATCGGCCGGCACGCGATCCGGATGCACGGTCGTCCGGACTTCGTAGTCGACGCCCGACGCCACGACGAGCCGCAGGCTCGCACCGGCGGCGGCGACGCGCTGATCGTCGTGCACCGGCTCGCCTCGATCGCGGTCGTGGCGCTTGCCTTCGCGGTAGCCTGGGCGCTGCGGGCGCAGCGTGCGATCGCCCTGTCGGTCGCTGCCGCCGCGCTCGCCGCACTGGCGATGGGTGTCGCCGCGACGCTGCGGCAGCTCTCGCTCGCCTTCACGGTCGCGCACAACGCGTGCGCGGCACTGCTGGTCGCGTCGCTGGCTTCGGCTGCGGTCCGGCGCGCGTACCACTGCGGGTCCCGCACCTATGTGGGTCCGGCGTCAGCCGGACGCGTGTCGGCGAGCGGGCGACCTCTGGACACGTCGCCACCGCAACCGCAGCAGGGAGCG
>JAKLIE010000432.1 GCA_022709775.1 Pseudomonadota bacterium | reverse complement strand
CCAGCTTGCGTTCGGGCACGGCGATCTCGTAGACCTTCGACGTGCCGCCCACGCCCTTCGACAGGTTCGCGCGCACCGTCGCGACCGCCTCGTCGAAGCCCGCGTGCTCGGCCAATTCGCTGCGGTCGCCGAAGCGCTCCATGCCGAGCATGTACCGGTAGCCGGCGAGGTCCTCGGCCTTCACGTCGCCGCCGGCGGGCTTCCCGCCGCCGAGCGCGCCCGCGAGTCTGCCCGAGGCCGCCCTGACCGCCGATTCCGCCTTCGGATACTCGCCGCGCAGGTACGCGCGCGCCCAATACTCGGGATTGGCGTAGCGCACCGATCCGTCGGCGCGCACGTCCACGCGCAGCGGCGCGGCAGCGATCGCATTGCCGCCGATCGCGACCACCGCGTCCTGCAGCCCGGCATCGCCCACGACGACGATCGCGTGCTGCGAGAGTCCCTTCGGCGTGTACCGGCCGAGCACGCGGAAGCCCGCGCCGCCGAGCTTCTTCTCGACGTCCGCGGTTGCGGCGTCGAGCGTGCCGCCGACCGCCCTGTCCGCGTCGACGTACGGGCTCAGTGCCTGCGCGACGGCCGACCACGCGACGAGCGCGGCTCCCGCGATCAGAGACGCCTTCATGCATTCCCCTTCGAAAGTTGTCGCAAGCCGCCGCCCGTCAGCCCGACGCGTCGATGCGTTCGTGGTAGCGGGCGCGGTAGATGAGCCGCGGCCGCGCCGGGTCGTCGGTGAACGCCGACCGGTCGTGCAGCACGTTGTTGCACAGCAGCCCCATTCCGGGCTCGAGCGTGATCCGGTGGATCCACGGCGACGGCGTCGCGAGCAGCCGCTCGAGCGCGGCTACGGCGGCACGCACGTCGGCGTCCGCGTGCCATTCGATGCTGCGCGTGCGCGCCGTGTAGCGCATGTGCAGGTGGCCGGTCGCGTCGTCGACCGAGAAGACCGGGCCGGACTGCGCGGGCCGCGCGACGCCGTCCTCGTCGGCACGCTCGGGAATCGTCATCGCGTCGGGGCGCATCAGCGCGCGCACGAACGCGGGATCGGCGTCGCGGAGCTGCAGGTACGCGATCTCCGGATCCATCAGCGCGTTCTCGCCGCCCTCGGCCGCCTTCGCGACGCAGTGAAGCACCATCGCGCGGATCGTGCGCTCGGGCGGATGGTAGTAGCCGTCCGTGTGCCACCGGATCCCGCGGCTCGTGTACGGAATGAAGTCGCCGCGACCGCCGCCTTCCTGCACGGTCACGCGGCTTATGCCGTCGTCGTCGGCGAGCCAGTTGCGGTCGAGCCCCGCGAGCCCGAACTGCGCGGCGAGCATGCGCGGCAAATCCTTGTCGGCGCTCGTGTCGCCGCTGGCGTAGATCGCCATGTTCGCGGCACGGCAGCGTGCCGCGATCGCCGCGCGCTCGGAACGCGTCAGCGCGCGCGGGTCGGCCACGTCGACCACGAGGTCCGCGCCGCTCGCGGGACAGCCCGCGAGCTTGCGCGCGCGCCATTCGCGCCACGCGCGCTCGTCGTCGAAGCGGAACGGCGACGGCGCCGGCGTCCGGGACGGCGAGGCGAAGGCGGAGACGGCCGTCATCGCTACTCCCCCTGCGCGCCGGCGGCGCGGCGAGGGCGGCGGGGCGCCTCGCCGAGCAGCCCCGCCATCGCCTTCTGGAGCATCTCGACCGCCTCGGGCGCCTCGACCTCGATCACCTGGGAGATCGCCCAGCTGCGGTCGTCGGCCTCGGGCAGCGTGTCCGAGATGAAGTGCCCGAAGCCGCGGACGAACCCGTATTCGGGCCCCGCGTCGGACCAGCCGTAGTCCGCGTAGTCGGCGGCGCGCTCGTTGACGAGCGCGATGAAGCGGCGCTTGCTCTCCCCCGCGTCGGCGCCGAGCAGGTCGGCCTCGTTGCCGGCGAGCGTCTCGCCGACGCGATTCGCCGCCGCCGTCGTGAACTCGACGCGCCATTCCGCGTCGCGCCGCCGGTACGCGATCCGGTCGGCGGCGGCGACGAGGAACGCGAGGAACTCGGAGAGGAAGGCGAAGTACGGCGCACCCGGCGGCAGCCCGTAGCCCGCGTTGCGCATGTTCCCGAGCGCATTCTGGGCGACTCGCCAGACGATGAACGCGGCCGCGCTCGCGACGTCGGCCGCGCCTTTCTGCGCGTCCTCGCGGAACCACTGGCTCTTGATGCGCATGGGTGGCGAGGGGGTCAGACCCTCATTCCCCCGCGGATCGGCACGGCCGGCCGGGCTGTCCGCGGGAATGAGGTTCCGATCCCCATTTCACGGCTTGCCGATGTAGAACTCGAACTCGCCCTTGCCGATCTCCTCGGTGCGCAGGAGTTTCAGCCCCGTGGCGCGCACCCAGTCGCCGACGTCCGCGGCGACGCCCGGGCAGTTGCTCACGAGCTTGAGCGTCTCGCCCGGGTGCATCCCGTTCAGGAGCTTCTTCGCCTCGACGATCGGCCCCGGGCAGACGGCGCCGCGCAGGTCGAGCACCGCATTGGCCGCCTGGACGCCGCCGCGGCCGCGCTGGAGGTAGTAGCCGTGGCCGCGATCGGGGAGACGCTCCGTACGCGCGACGTGGTTGTCCGTG
>JAKLIE010000431.1 GCA_022709775.1 Pseudomonadota bacterium | reverse complement strand
CACAGGCGGGGCAGCTCGCCGCCCTCCCTCAGCGTCACGGCCTCGACCGGCCCGCTCTCGCTCGATTCGACCGCGCGCGCCAGCGCCGCGACGGTGGGCGAGGCGATGAGCGTCGCCGCGGGCAGCATCTTGCCCTCGGTCCCGGCGATGCGCTCGAGCAGCTCGACGGCGCGGAGCGAATCGCCGCCCAGCGCGAAGAAATCGTCGCTCACGCCGGCGCGCGGCGAACGAAGCACGTCGCGGAAGTGGGCGAGGATCCGGCGTTCCGTGTCGCTCGCCGGCGTGGTACCGCCGCACGCGTCGACGTCGGGCGGCACGATCCGGGCGAGCGCGAGACGGTCGACTTTTCCGGTCGGCGTGGTCGGAAGCTCGTCCAGGAACACGAACGTCGACGGCAGCATGTAGGGAGGCAGGCGCTCGGCGAGCCTGCGGCGCAGCGTCGGTCCGTCGGCATCGGGCGCCGATGCCGCGGACACGTAGGCGACGATCCTGTCGGCCTCCGCGGCGCCGTCCGGGATCGGCGCGAGCGCGGCGGCCCGTGCGACGCCTTTCGTGGCCGCCAGCGCAGCCTCGACCTCGGTGAGGTCGACCGTGTGGCCGCGGATCTTGACGCGGCTGCCGGTGCGGCCGAGGAAGTGCAGCCGACCCTCGCCGTCGATGCGCCCCCGGTCGCCGCTCACGTAGCACCGCAGTCCCGGATGCTGCGGATCGGCAGGGAAGTGTCGGGCGTCGAGATCGGGCCGTCGCCAGTAGCCGGGACTCACGTGCGCGCTGCACACGACGATCGCTCCCGGCTCGTCGACGTCCGCGTCGCTTCCGTCGTCGCGCCGGATGCGCACGTCGACGCCCGGCGTGGGGCGGCCGAGCGGCAGGAGCGCGCCGCGCGGCACCGGATCGCCGTGCGCGACGACGTGCTGCGCGATGACGTCCGCCTCTGACGCGCCGAGCTGGTTGACGAGGATGGCGTCTTCGCTCGTGTGCTCCCGGAACGCCGCGACGTCGCTCGTGTACGTGGCCTCCGCGCCGATGTCGATCACGCGCACGTGCCGGAGCTTCGCGCCCGGCGGCAGCGTCGCGCACAGCCCGCGGAGGACGGTCGGAAACGTGTGGATCGCCGTGACGCGCTCGCGGTCCAGCCAGGCGGCGAGCCCGCCGATGCCGTCTCGGCGCAGGTCGTACATGCACAGGGTGGCGCCGTTGAGCAGCCCTCCGTAGACGTGCATGTTCGTCGCCGCGAAGCTCATCACCCAGAGCAGCGACAGGCGGTCGTCCCGACCGAGCGACAGGCGGTGCACGAAGGCATCGGCGAAGAACATGACGCCGCGCTGCGTCTGCGTCACGCCTTTCGGCTCGCCGGTGGACCCGGACGTGTAGAGCACGTACGCGAGCGCGTCCGGCGCGACGTCGGGCAGCACGTACGCCGGATCCGGGACTTCTCCGCCATCCATCTCGACGACTGCGCAGTCGTCGCCTGCAAGCGAGCGGGCGCGTGCGGCGAGACCGCGCTCGACGAGCAGCGCGACAGGAGCGGCGTCGCGCAGGACGAAGCGCAGTCGCTCGTCGGGATCGCCGGTGTCGAGCGGCACGTAGGCGCGCCCGCAACGCAGCGCGCCGACCATGGACTGGACCATCGGCGTCTTGCGCGGGAACAGGAGAGCGACGAGGCCGGGCCGGCCCGCAGCGGCCGTCTCGATGCGCGAGGCGATCGCACGCGACGTCGACTCGAGCGTCGCGTAGTCGATCGCGCGGCCGTCCTCCTCGAGGGCCGACTTGTGCGGCAACCGCCGCACGACGTCCTCGAATCGCGCACCGAAGGCGCGCGCCTGCGATTCCTCCGCCATGGCCCCCCCGCCCTGGCTCGTCCCCGCGGGAATCATAGCGCTCGTCGCGATCCCCTGCCGGGTCGGCGCTCCGGCGGAGTGCGCCGGTTCCGAACGGGCGGGCTTCGCACGATGGTAGGCTCACCGCTCATGCGCACGCCCCTCGTCTCCGGTGCGTCTCCCGCGCGCGTGCCCGGCCGATGAACGCGGAGGCGGGGTCGCTCGCGGGCCTGTTCGCGTCGAGCTTCCTGTCGTCGACGCTGCTGCCCGGCAATTCCGAGATCGTGCTCGCGGCGGTTCTCGCGAGCCTGCCGCACCTGTTCTGGCCCGCGATCGCCGTCGCGACGATCGGCAACGCTGCGGGAGGCATGACCTCCTATGCGCTGGGCCGGCTGATTCCCGCGGAAGGCGGGCGGAAGCTCGCGCCGCGGGCGGTCGCGCTCGCGCAGCGCTTCGGCATCCCGATGCTGCTGCTGTCGTGGGTGCCGGTCATCGGCGACGCGCTGTGCGTCGCGTCGGGATGGCTGCGGCAGGACTGGCGACTCGCGACGCTCGCGATCGCGGCGGGCAAGCTCGCGCGCTACGTCGTCGTCGCGGAGGGTGTCGCCTGGGCGACCGGCGCGTAGCGCGGCGACCGCGTCCGATGGGAAAAACCTCGCCGGTCCAAGGGGTTGCGATCGGCGACGATGCTGCACTGCGTTAGAATCGCGGCGGAAGCATCATGAACGCGATCACCGAATCGTTCGTCGACGGAGCCGGCCTT
>JAKLIE010000430.1 GCA_022709775.1 Pseudomonadota bacterium | reverse complement strand
GGGCCGCCGCCGGGGGTCGACCGTCACGCCTTCGGGCGGCACGATGCGCACGAGCGCATAGTTGACCGGACGGGCCAGCTGGCGGCCGTCGACGACCGTCTCGTAGGCGAAGTGCAGCACCGGCGGCATCCCCGCCTGCGTGTGCTCGACGAACGCATTGCCGCGCTCGCGCATCGTGTCCCAGAACAGGATCGATCGTTGCGCGGCGTCGACCGCATATCCGTACCAGTCGGTCCACAGGCTCGCCGCGGAGGCGGGATCGGCGAGCCACGCGCCGACGCCGCTTTCCCCATAGGCTTTCTTCAGCGCCTCGGCGAAGTTCTCCTGCGCGGTCTTCGCGCGTCTCTGGAAGAGCACCGAGACCTTCGTCGAGATCTCCTGGCTGCGTGCCAGCTGTCGTCCCACGTCCCGTCGTCCCATGTTCATCGCATTGCCTCGTTGCGGCCTGACCAGCCGAATATTGTCGCCTTCATCGCTTGCGCTGCGGTTGCGCCTCGTCAATCACCGTGAACACGGGAGCGGGTCCTGCATCGGGAGGCCCCGGACCGTCCCGCACCGAAACCGCGCAGCGCAAGCGGAACCGCGGCGTCCGGCCGACCGACGGCGAAATCGTGCAGGTGGGTGCGGATGTCGGGGAGACCGCCCGTCCGGGGTGCGGAATGCGAAGACTCCCTGCATGCCCACCCGCGCGAAGACTTTTCGCGCCGTGAGCGTATCCTCGGGCGCCGACGGAGCCGCGTCCTGTCATTTCTCGACAGGCGTGCCGTTCGCCGGCTTCCGGCGGGCGACGCGGCTTCCCTCTCGGGAAACGGTGAACCGAAGCAAGGGGCCCGATGGTATCGTCTGCCTCAAGGAGAAACTCGATGAACCGCCCCTGGCGCCTGATTCTCGCCCTGCTCGCCGCCGCGCTCGCCGGCGGCTGCGCGATCCCGGCCACGCAACTCGACGCGCAATGGGTGAACCCGCAGTTCGCCGGCCAGCGCGCCGTGCGCAGCCTGCTGGTGATGGGCGTCTCGCGCGACGCGACCACGCGTCGCCTCTACGAGGACCGGATGGTCGCGACGCTCGCCGGCACGGGCGTGCGCGCCGTGCAGTCGTACCTCACGCTGCCCGACGAGGGGCCGGTGCCCGAGGAACGCCTGCACCGCGTGGTCGACGCCGCGAACGTGTCGCACGTGCTCGTGACGCGGATCGTCAACGTCGTCCAGCAGGTGAACGTGACGCCGGGCATGGTCACCGGCCCGGGCTGGGGCCCGGGTCCCGTGTGGGGGCCGTCGAGCCCCTCGTGGGGACCCAGCTGGCGCGGCTTCCACGGCTACCACAGCGCGATGTGGGGACCGACGATGGTGTCGACACCCCCACGCATCACGACGTCGCAGAACGTGAACGCCGACACTCGCCTGTTCGACGCGCGCGACGCCGGCGTGCTGTGGGCCGCGTCGACGACGACGTCGCTCGGCACGACCTCCCAGACGGTTCCCCAGATCATCGACCAGTTCGTCGAGCTGATCGTCGGCACGCTCAAGCGCGACGGCATCCTCTGATCGTTCCCGAGGACCGCGCCGCGGACTAACCAAAGCGATCGGCGGCGAACGGCCGCGGATCGATGGCCGGGGTCTCCCCCGCAACCAGCGCCGCGACGATCTCGGCCGTGGCGGGCGCCCCGGTGAGGCCCACGTGGCCGTGGCCGAACGCGAAGTACGCGTTGCGCACCTTCGGCGATCGCCCGATGACCGGCTTCGAGTCCGGCAGCGACGGGCGGTGCCCCATCCATCGCTCGACGCCGCCGTGCGCGAGGCCCGGAAGCAGGCGCCGCGCTCCCCCGAGCAGCACGTCGGCGCGTCCGTAGTTCGGCTCGGCGGCGAGGCCGGCGAACTCGACGGCGCCTGCGATGCGCAGGCCTCCTTCCATCGGCGTCGCGAAATACTTGCCCTCGCCCGCGCACGTCGGGATGCGCGGCTGCACGGACGGCGACGCGAGCATCACGTGGTAGCCGCGCTCGGTCTCGAGCGGCACGCTCGTCCCGAGCTGCGAGGTCAGCGCGTTCGAGTGCGCGCCGGCCGCGACCACGATGCCATCGGCGTCGACGATCCCCTGATCCGTGACGATGCGCGCGATGCGCCCGTCCGAGAGTTCGAATCCGCCGACTTCGCCCTGCAGGAAGACCGCACCGCCGGCGCGCAGCCGCGCGGCCAGCGCCTGCGAGAGCCGGAGCGGATTGGGCGTGTGTCCCTGCTCGGGCAGGACCGCCAGGTGGGTGATCTCCGGCGAGAGCGCGGGATCGAACTCCCGGACCGCGCCGCCGGTGAGCACGTCGATCTTCACGCCTCGCGCGCGGCGGAGCTCGCGGCCCAGCGCGTCGCCGAGGAACGACGCTTCGCTGCGATAGGCGAACGCGTATCCCTCCTGCCGGATCAGCTCCTGCACCCCCGCCCATTCCGCGAGCGGCCGCCACTTCACGACGGTGCCGTCGAGAAGCGCGTGCAGCGCGTCGGCGATCGCGTTGACGCGCTCGAGCGTCGTGTTCCGACGGAAACGCCAGAGCCAGGGCGCGATCGACAGCGCATAGCTCGGCCGGATGACGAGCGGTCCC
>JAKLIE010000043.1 GCA_022709775.1 Pseudomonadota bacterium | reverse complement strand
GACCGGGGCTGATCGCACGTGCCCGGCGTCCGCGATCGAACGGTCGCGCGTTTCGCCGAATGGACCTGATCCGCAAGGCGTACTGGTCGGCGTTCACCGCGTGGCACGCGAGGCGCGAGCGTACGCTGCCGTGGTGGCCGGCCGGGCGGCTCGCCGCGCTCCAGGATCGCCGCGTGCGCGACATCGTCGCGCACGCATACGCGACGGTGCCGCACTATCGCGAGACGATGCGGGCCTTCGGTCTGGACCCGGCCGACGTCGTGTGCGCGGCGGACCTCGCCAAGCTCCCGCCCGTCGGCGGCGCGGAGCTGGCCGCCGCCCCCGAGCGCTTCCTGTCGACCGCGTATGCCGGCAGGAACACGCTGCTGCTCACGACCACCGGGACGACGGGCCACTACAAACAGATCCACCACGACCCCGCCGCGGTCTTTGCCGCCCTGGCCGCCGGCGGGCGCCATCGAACCGTCGCGTCGTCCGTCCCGCCGTCGACGGCTCGCCCGCGCGGCGGCGCGAGGCAGCTGGTGATCGCTCCGCCGGCCGGCACCAACGCACTCATCCGGGACTACCATCGCGCGCACCTGCTTCCGATGCCCGTCGGGCGATTCGAGCCCGCGTTCCTGCCGCTCGACCGGCCGTTCGTCGACCTCGTCGCCGCGATCAACGCGTCGAGGCCCGACACGATCGTCTCGTTCGGACGCTTCGTCGGCTATCTCTACCGGCGCGCGCTGGAAGCGAACGTGGCGATCCACAGGCCGCGCCTGATCTGGTACGGCGGCGATGCGATGCCCGAGGCCGACCGGCGCCTGATCGAGGAGCGGCACGGCATCCCGGTGTTCTCGTCCTACCAGAGCTGCGAGTTCCTGCGCATCGCGTTCCAGTGCGAGCGGCGCGAAGGACACCACGTCTCGACGGATCACGTGGTGCTTCGCGTCGTCGACCCCGAGGGGCGCGACGTGCCGGCCGGCACCCCGGGGGAGGTCGTGATCACGAATCTGGTCAACCGCGCCACGGTGCTCATCAACTTCCGCCTGGGCGACCGAGTCACCCTCGGCGGGCGGCCTTGCGCGTGCGGGAGGACGCTGCCCTTGATCTCGGCGCTCGACGGGCGCAGCGAGGACCTCCTCCTGCGAGCCGACGGCGAGCGCGTCCACGAATCCGTCGTGCTGCGCCGTCTCTACGACGTGCCCGGCCTGTCCAACGTCGCGGTCGTACAGCAGGCGCTGGCGCGCATCGACGCCAGGGTCGTCGTCGCTCCCGGTGCGGACGCCGCGGCGACGGCCGCGTCGCTGCGCGGCGCACTCAGCGAGTTGCTCGGCCGCCCCGGCGACCTGCAGACGGAGGTCTCGGTCGTCGACGACATTCCGGCCGGCCCGGGCGGCAAGTTCCGCGCGGTCACCTGCCGGGTGCCGCAGTAGCGCGCGCACGTCAGGCGGGGACGTACGCGTTCGTGGCGAACGGCGGGAACGCGTGCGGGGTGCAGGCTGCACCCGAACGGGCGCGCGAGGTTCGCGAGCCCCTCGTCGTCGAGAGTCCGTACGCGTTCGCGAGCGCACGCGCGCTCGATCGGGTGCGATTCGCGGGCCGCCTGCGTGCACGGTCGCGCGGCCCGGATCGTTCCTTCGCCGGTCACTCGATCAGCCGGTCCGCGCGCTGCAGCAGCGGCGCCGGGATCGTCAGTCCGAGCGCCTTCGCGGTTCCGAGGTTGACGACCAGCTCGAACGTCGCCGCCTGGTCGACCGGCATGTCGGCGGGACGCGCGCCCTCGAGGATGCGGCGCACATAGTCGGCGGTGCGTCGGTAGAGCTCCGGCAGGCTGCTGCCGTAGGCCATCAGACCGCCCGCGTCCGCCTGCTCGGGCCATTCGTAGATCGCCGGCAGCCGATGTTTCGCCGCGAGCGCGATGATCGGCTTCTGATCGCGGACGAAATACGTGTGCGCGGCGACGAAGAGCGCATCCGGCTTCTGCGCCGCGATGGCTGCGAACGCACGCTCGTAGTCGCCGACGCGGACTTCGGTCACGAGGAGCCGGATGCCGGACGCCGCTGCGGCGCTCGTCACCTCCTTCAGCTGGATCGCGGCGCCGGGGTCGTCGGGGAAGAGCGCCGCGACTCTCGCGGCCCGCGGAACCGCCTGCTTCAGGAACTCGAGGCGTTTCGCGGCGAGCGTTCCGTCGGCCGCGATCAGGACGCCGGTGAGATTGCCTCCCGGTCGCGCGAAGCTCTGCACGAGTCCCGTCGCGACCGGATCGAGGTTGCCGTAGAACACGACCGGAATGGCCGGCGTGGCATCGCGGACCGCGCGCGCGGCGTTCGAGCCGACCACGACGATCGCGTCGGGCTCGAGTTTCGCGAGCTCGCGCGCGAGCGCGGGAAGCCGATCGAGCTTGCCGTCCGCGTAACGCCGCTCGACGACGAGATTGGTCCCGGCGACGTAACCTGCATCGCGCAGCGCCGTCACGAGCCGGGAGGGCCCGTCGGCGGGGCCCGCGACGGTGGGCGACAGGATGCCGATGCGGTACGTGCGCCCGGGGCGCTGCGCGAACGCCGCGAACGGCTCGAAGGCGGCCGCGGCCAGGACGGCGGCGAGAGCGCTTCTCCGATTCATCGTCTCGATGCCCGGCGCCGGATCAGCGTGCGGCGCCGGCCAGCGCACCGCGCCACTCGTGCACCGGCGGCAGGCCGCCCGTCGACACGATCGCGACGAAGAGCGCGACGACGAGCGCGGCACCGATCGCCACTGCCGTGAGCCACGCCGTGGACATGCGTCGCTGCTCCGCCGAACCCTGTGCGAGCACCCATGCCGGCGCCGGCGAGAGCAGGAAGCAGGCGAGGGCGGGGACCCATGCGCCGCGCAGCGCGAACAGGAGCGCGACGCCGGTCGCGCAGACGGCCCACAGGCGGACGAGAGGCTTCATCGCATTCTCCTCGCAGCAATCCCGACGACGCGCGCGGCAGCGGGCGACGCTCCGCGCCGGCCGCGCGGGATCAGTCGTGCGCGATCGGCTTGTCGGTGAACAGGAAGTCCTTCAGCTCCTTCGAGAACGTCGGGTCCTTGCGCCGGATCCACTCCAGCACCATCGCCGCGTGTTCCTTCTCCTCGTCGCGGTTGTGCGCGAGGATCGCCTTCAGCGCCGGGTCCTTGCACGCGTCGGCTCGCTGGTTGTACCAGTCGACGGCCTCCAGCTCCTCCATGAGCGACACGATCGCACGGTGCATGTCGCGCGTCTCGTCCGACAGTTCCTGGACGGGTTCGTGGTATCCGACGCTGGACATGATCGTTTCCTTTTCCGACGTTGAAGGGCGATGGATTCGCCGACCATGATAATCGCTGATCGACGCCGGCCGCACCGGCCCCTCGCGGAGGCCTTTCCGGTCGGTGCGTCGGCGGGACGCCGGCGCCGCATTGACGGCGGCCCGGCGGCGCTGCACCCTTGCGATGATTGCGCGCTTCGTGGCGGCCGATGCCCGGCTTCCGGCGGCCTTCCGGACGCTGAGCGAATGCCGTAACCGGCCAACGGGAACCATCGACACCGCCGGATCTCCGGCGGCAGGAACATCCGACTTGAGGGAGAAATCGCCATGCCGAACCGTCTTTCGTCCTGCACGTTCGTGGGGCTGCTCGCTCTTGCGCTGGCCGCCGGGCAGGCGTCCGCACAGAAGCCCGGCGAGATGGAGGTCCGCCAGGGCGTGGTCGAGCAGATCACGACCACGCAGATCCAGAGCAACCATCACCGGGGTGTCGGCGCCGTCATCGGCGGGCTCGGCGGGCTCGGCATCGGCAGCCTGATCGGCGGCGGGACCGGACGCGACGTCGCGATGGTGCTCGGCACGCTGGGCGGCGCGCTGGCGGGCAACGAGATCCAGAAGAAGCACGACCAGCCGCAGCAGGCGCAGCAGATCATCGTGCGCGTCAGGAGCGGCGTGCTCGTCTCGGTCACGCAGCCGGTCGACCCGGCGCTGAAGAAGGGACAGCGCGTCTACATCGAAGGCGCCGGCGACGGCGCGCGCGTGATTCCGCAGTAGTCGCGCGGAACGTCCCAGGACGTTCTCCCGGCGCGCGAGGCCGCGCCGGGATACGGCCGTCGCCGTCTTGCCCTATCCTTGCGGTCGGATCGACATCGGCCGACGCTTGCGCCGGCCCCGGCTTCCCGCGCGAGGGGCATGGAATGGACAGGAAAGGCGCGATCAGCGTCCGATCGCGGAGCTGGGACAGGACCATCTTCGAGAACGTGATCGGCGGCGAGTACGGCGCGATCGACGTACTCGGCAAGACCGTCGTCGACATCGGCGCCCATATCGGATCGTTCAGCATCCTCGTCGCCATGAAGGGGGCGCGACGGGTGCTCGCCTACGAGGCGGGGGCCGACAACTTCGACCTCCTGGTGACGAACTGCGGGGCGCTGCCCGCGGTGGAGTGCCACCTCGCCGCCGTCTGGCGCTCGGATGCCGACGATGCGGCATTGATCTGGCGGGAGGCGTCGGATCCGCAGAACACCGGCGGCGGAACCGTGGTCGAATGCGCGACGATCGCGGGAGAGCGCACCGGAGGCGAGCGCCGCTGCTCGGTCAGGGCGATTCCGTTCGACGAGGTCGTCGACCGCGCGGGGACGATCGACCTGCTGAAGATCGACGCGGAGGGCAGCGAATACCCGATCCTGCTCACCAGCCGGAAGCTGGATCGCGTCGGCGCGATCGTCGGCGAGTTCCACGACATCGCCGGCCTCGATGCGCGGATGGCGATTCCGGGCTTCCCCGACTGGACCATCGAGCGCCTGCGCGAGCACCTCGAGCGACAGGGCTTCGACGTCGACGTCCGGCGCAACGGCCCCCTGGGGTTCTTTCGCGCGACGAGGAGGCCTTCGCGGCGCTGACCGCGCTGTCGACTCCGGCCGCGCGCACGCCTCACGCGAGTTGCACCCGCGGCTGAAGCTCCTCGCCCGGGTCCGTACAATCGTCGTCGATGTACGGCGCGGACACCATGCGGCAACTTCCACGAGTCGAGAGGGCGGTGCGGATGCGGGCGACGACTTGGTGCGCAGTGATGGCGCTCGTGCTCGCGACCGGGGTCGCGGCCGCCGACTTCGCGACGCCGGGCGGGCCGCCACCCGCCAACGTGGACGAGATCGCGGACGTCCTGCGCCAGGATCCGTACGAGCTGGAACTGCTGATCAGCTACGGCACGTCGAAGGGCGGCTCGGCGGGCCATCTTGCCCTGGCGATCCGCGACCAGGCGCCCGGCGACGACCTGGTCTACTCGGCGAACTTCTACGCCGACCGGAAGCCCGAGCACGAGAAGGACTTCTACACCGACGACCTGATGGTCCGCATTCCGAAGAGGGAATACCTGTTCGGGACGACGTCGTCGCTCGGCGATAAGGCGTCGTTCGGCCTGGATTTCGGCGAGGTCTACAAGCGATCGGTCATCGGCATACGCGTCTACGGCGTGTCGCCGGCCGAGAAGGTGGCGCTGGCCGACTTCTTCAAGCGCATCAACGACGACTTTCACGCGCGGGCCAGGAACACCGAGTACCACGACCGCGAGGTCAAGTACGACTACCTGCGCCTCAACTGCGCGAAGACCATCGGCTCCGGATTCAGGTTCGGCGCCGGGTACAGGGATCTCGACGTCACGAGCGCGAAGATGCTCTCCGGGAGGGTGGTGGTGGCGGCCGCGAACGCCAACATTCCCACCGAGATGGCGATGAAGCTCCTCGAGGCGTGGCACTCGAGGGGTTACCGGATGGACGTGGTCCTCTACAGGAAGTACGCCGGCTCGACCTACGTCGATCCGCACGACGACGAGAAGGTGGCGTTCAAGGACCTGCCCAACCGGTTCCCCTCGGTCCTGTCCCGCGACTTCCGGAAGGAGCAGGGCCGGTACGAGGACGTCGACAATCTCTACGCGATGTACGTCCTCTTCAACCTGGCCAGGTACAGCGTGCGGGTGAACGGCGATACGAAGCGGCTCGAGATCGAGAAGACCAAGAGCCCCATGGCCTACCCCGAAGCGGCCGAGCTCGCCGCCCGGGCCGCAAGGTCGGACAGCGAGAACTACGGTCGGCACGCCACGTTCCGGCCGAACGGGACGGGGGTCGAGGAGCCGTAGGACGGCGCGCGCCCCCCGATTCCGCCGACGTGGCGCGCGGCGAAGTCCCCGATGTTCTGCCCGTTGCGACCCGGCTGCGTCGGGCGCGGCGCGGCCTGCCCGCAGGTCGCGCCCGACCCCGGCCGCGAGCGTAGAATCCGGCGGTCAAGCCCGCGCGGACGGGCCTGCGGCGTCCCCTCCCTGCGAATGCAACCTCGCTTACAACCGTCGAGCCGTCTGCCCTTCCTCGCGTGCGCCGCGATCGGCGCGCTGCTCCTGCTCGCGACGATGCCGGTGCAGGCGGCCAGCGAGGAAGCGACGCGCATCGGCGGCATCGACGTCGTCGTGTGGACGCCGTCGGCCGGCGAACAGCTCAATCTGCCGGTGCTGATGTTCTCGCACGCGCTCTACATGTGCCCGACCCAGTCGCGCTACCTGACCGGGGCGCTGGCGGACGCCGGGTACCTCGTCGTCGCGCCCCGGCACGGGGACTCGAGCTGCAGCTTCTCGGTCCGGCCGAGCCTGTCGCGCTGGAGCGCGAAGCCCTCGCCGATGTGGACCGAGGACGACTACCGGGACCGCGCGGACGACATACGGACGGTCGTCGCCGCGCTGCCCCGCGATCCCCGATACCGGGACGTCGCCGACATGGGAAGGCTCGCGCTCGCGGGGCACTCGCTCGGCGGGTACACGGTGCTGGGACTGGGCGGCGCCTGGCCGTCGTGGCGCCTGCCGGGCGTGCGCGCGATCGTGGCGCTGACGCCGTACTCGCTTCCGTTCCGGGGCAGCGACGGATTGAGCCGCCTGTCGGTGCCGACCATGTACCAGGTGGGCACGCTCGACCCGGTGTTCACGATGCCGATCGAGCAGTTCGGGTACGCGCAGACGCCTCCGCCGAAGTACCTGGTCGAGATCTCGTGGGCGAACCACATGGCGTGGACGGATCTCGGGATGTCCGGTCGCGACGCGATCGTCGACTACGCGGTCGCGTTCCTGGATCATCACGTCAAGGAAGCGCCCGAGGCGGCCGCATTGAAGGTCGCGCTTCCCGGCGTGTCGGGCTACCGGCGCGACTGACCGGCCGCGAGTCCGCGCGACCGGACGGCCATCGACGATGAAGCCCGCCCGGCACCCCACCGCCGCGCGCACGGCGCAACTCCTGCGCGACGCCGGGATCGACGCGCAGGTCGTCGAGTTCGAACAGCCCACGCGCACCAGCGCCGAGGCCGCGACCGCGATCGGATGCTCGGTTGCCGAGATCGCCAAGTCGATCGTGTTCCGCGGGAGGACGAGCGGCGTGGCGATCGTCGTCGTCGCGAGCGGCGACAACCGCGTCAGCGAAGCCAAGGTCGCCGCGAAGGTGGGCGAGCCGCTCGCGCGGGCCGATGCGGACTTCGTGCGCGTCGCCACCGGATACGCGATCGGCGGCGTCGCGCCGATCGGCCACTCGCAGCCGGTCAAGCTGCTGCTCGATGCCGACCTGCGGCGCTTCGGGACCGTCTGGGCGGCCGGCGGCACGCCGTACTCGGTTTTTCCGGTCGCGCCCGATCAGCTTCGGCGCCTGACCGGCGCCGACTGGTCCGACGTCTGCGAGTGAACGCCTGCGTCGGACCCGCCGGGCATCGTCAACGCGCGCAGCAGCCCGGCGCGCAGCAGGACGCGGGCTTGGTCGCGCGAACGAACGCGCTCACGATCCTGCCGTCGACGTCCTTCGCGGCCGCCTCGACGTCGATCCCTTCCGCCACGAGGAACGCCCGCGCGTCGTCGACGCCGTAGACGCGCGTGACCTCGACGTCGATGCCGTCGAAGCCGGCCTTCGCGAGCTTCGCCCGGTAGTCGTCCTCGGAGAGCGCGCCGGCGATGCAGCCGACCCAGAGCTCCATGCTCTTCCTGATCGCCGCGGGCACCTCGCCGCGCACGACGACGTCCGAGACCGCGAAGCGTCCGCCCGGCCTGAGGACGCGGAAGGCTTCCCTCAGCACGCGATCCTTGTCGCCCGACAGGTTGATCACGCAGTTCGAGATGATCACGTCCACCGATGCGTCGGGCAGCGGAATGTTCTCGATCTCGCCCTTCAGGAACTCGACGTTGGCGAGCCCGCTCCTGCGCTTGTTCTCCTCCGCGAGCGCGAGCATCTCGTCGGTCATGTCGAGGCCGTAGGCCTTGCCCGTCGGCCCCACGCGGCGCGCGGACAGGAGCACGTCGATGCCGCCGCCCGAACCGAGGTCGAGGACGGTCTCGCCCGCCTCGAGCTCCGCGAGCGCGGTCGGGTTGCCGCAGCCCAGCGATGCCTGGAGCGCCGCATCGGGCACCTCGCCGGCCTGGCCGGCGTCGTAGAGGTTCGAGGTGATCGGATCGCAGCAGCTCGAAGCGGCCGGCGCGGCTCCGCAGCAGCTCGATCCGCCCGAGCGCGCGCGCGTGGCCGCTTCGCCGTACTTGCCGCGGACGATGTCCTTCAGGTCGCTGGTGGTGGTCATGAACGATTCCTCTTCGAGGGGTGGGACGCTTCGCCCGCGCGCGGTGCGGCGGAACCTGCGCCGATTCAGGGACGGACGTCGGGTGCCCGGATGCCCGCGGGCCGGGGCGCAGCGAAGTACCTGCGCTGGAAGTGGAGGGCTGCGTTCACGAGCAGGATCAGCACCGGCACCTCGACGAGCGGGCCGATGACCGCCGCGAACGCCTCGCCGGAGTCGATTCCGAACACGGCGATGGCCACGGCGATCGCGAGCTCGAAGTTGTTGCTTGCCGCGGTGAACGCGAGCGTCGTCGTCTTCGAGTAGTCGGCGCCGATCCGGCGGCCGAGCCAGAACGACACCAGGAACATCAGCACGAAGTAGACGACGAGGGGGATCGCGATGCGCACCACGTCGAGCGGTATGCGCACGATGTAGTCGCCCTTGAGCGAGAACATCACGAAGATCGTGAAGAGCAGCGCGACCAGCGTGATCGGGGCGATCCGCGGCACGAAGCGCTCGTGGTACCAGTCCCTGCCCTTCGCCCGGACCAGCGCAAGGCGCGTAAGGGCGCCGGCGAGGAACGGGATGCCGAGGTAGACGAACACGCTCCGGGCGATCTCGCCGATCGTGACGTCGACGCG
>JAKLIE010000429.1 GCA_022709775.1 Pseudomonadota bacterium | reverse complement strand
CGCATGCGGTCGGCCCGGCCGAAGGTGCTGCACCCGATCGCCGGGCGACCGATTCTCGCGCACGTGCTCGACGCCGCGCGCGCGATCTCGCCCGCCGCGATCGCCGTCGTCGTGGGCCACGGCGGCGACGAGGTCGAGCGCGCGCTGGCTGCGCCGGGCCTCGCGTTCGTGCGGCAGGATCCGCCGCGCGGGACCGGCGACGCGGTGCGTGTCGCGCTCGCCGCGCTGCCGCGCGACGGCGTCACCGTCGTCGTCAACGGCGACACGCCGCTCATCCCCGGGCCGATGCTCCACGCGCTCGCCGAGCGCGCCGCGCGCGGGCGCCTGGCGCTGCTGACCGTCCACGCTCCCGATCCGTCGGGGCTCGGGCGCGTCGTGCGCGACGGCAGCGGCGCCGTGCACCGGATCGTCGAGGACCGCGACGCGAGCCCGTCCGAGCGCGCGATCGACGAGATCTACACGGGCGTGCTCGCCGCGCCGACCGCGCTGCTCGCTGCGTGGGTGGCGAAGCTCGTGCCGCACAACGCGCAGAACGAGTACTACCTGACCGACGTCGTGGCGGCGTCGGTCGCCGACGGCGTGACCGTCGACGCGGTCGTCGCGCCCGACGAGCGCGACACGCGCGGCATCAACGACCGGGTGCAGCTGGCCGAGGTCGAGCGGATCGTGCAGCGGCGCTTCGCCGAGACGCTGATGCGGGCCGGGACCGCGATCGCCGATCCCGCGCGCTTCGACGTTCGCGGCGCGCTCGCCTGCGGCGACGACGTGTCTATCGACGTCGGCTGCGTGTTCGAGGGACGCGTCGCGCTGGGCGACGGCGTCCGCATCGGTCCGTACTGCGTGCTCCGCGACACCGAGGTGGGCGCGGGGACCGAGGTGCTCGCCTGCTCGATGCTGGACGGCGCGCGGGTCGGCGCGAACGCGCGCGTCGGTCCGTACGCGCGGCTGCGTCCGGGCGCGGAGCTCGCGGACGACGTGCACGTCGGCAATTTCGTCGAGGTCAAGGCGAGCACGATGGGCCGCGGGTCGAAGGCGAACCACCTCGCGTACGTCGGCGACTCGACGGTCGGCGAGCGCGTCAACATCGGCGCCGGCACGATCACCGCGAACTACGACGGCGCGAACAAGCACCGCACGGTGATCGGCGACGACGCGTCGATCGGCTCGAACGCGGTGCTGGTCGCGCCGGTCGAGATCGGCGCCGGCGCGACGATCGCCGGCGGCAGCACGATCGCCGAGAACGCGCCTCCCGGCGAGCTCACGATCGCGCGGGCGAGACAGGTCACCGTGGCCGGCTGGACGCGGCCGGCGAAGAAGCCGCGCTGAGGCGGACGACCGGGTGGCCGCCCCGATCGATCCCGCGCGCTGCCCGCGCTGCGGGCGTCCCAACGAGTGCACTATGGCGGCGGGACGGCCGTCGGAGCGCTGCTGGTGCACGGCCGTCGTCGTTCCCGCCGCTCTGCTAGACGCATTGCCCGCGGAAGCGCGCGGCGTCGCGTGCCTTTGCGCCGCGTGCGTCGCGCAGGCGAACGACAACCCCGACAACCGGGGGCAGATTTCAATCTGACCCCGGTTTAAGTCGGCGCGCCGGCAGCGGGATCGCCGGCGCGAACTTGGCGCGCTTCGCCACGAAGAAGCTCTTCACGTTGCGCACGTGCGCGTCGTCGGTCATCACGCGCTGCAGGAACGCGTGCCACGCCGGCATGTCGACGACCGTCGCGAACAGAACGAAGTCCGGCCCGCTCGCGGTGCGGTAGCACTGCTGCACGGCCGGGTCCGCGGTCGCGCGCGCCTCGAACGCGTCGAGCGTCTGCGCGGTCTGCGGCTCAAGCATGACCTCGACGATCGCGGAGAGGCCCGGCGCGAGCTTGTCGGCGGAGAGGAGCGCAACCGTGCGCTCGATCAGTCCTTCGTCCACGAGGCGCTTCGTCCGCCGAAGACAGGTCGCCGGCGACACGTGGACCTTCGCCGCCAGGTCCTGGTTGGTGAGCGACGCGTCCCGCTGGAGCTGGTCGAGGATGCGAAGATCGGTGTCGTCGAGATCCATGGGCGCAATATTAGGTCATTTTACGGCGCAAATGCAATAATTCATCGTTCAAGGAAACCAATGGCAGTTTATTTCGAGTGCGACGCTACAACAATAGATACAACCGCCGCCATTTGGCTAATCTTCTGACTCCCGTCCTCTGACTCCTGACTCCTGATGTGCGGCATCGTCGGCGCGGCCAGCCCGCGCAACATCGTCCCGGTCCTCGTCGAGGGCCTGAAGCGGCTCGAATACCGCGGCTACGACTCGTGCGGCATCGCGGTCCACCGGGACGGCGCGCTGAGCCGCTCGCGCAGCACCGAGCGTGTCGCCGAACTGGCGGCGCTCGTGGCGCGCGACCGCGTCGAAGGCGGCACCGGCATCGCGCACACGCGCTGGGCGACGCACGGCGCGCCGGCGGTCCACAACGCGCATCCGCACTTCTCGCACGGGACGGGCGCGAACGCACCGGCCTCGCGCCCCGGCCGCATCGCGCTCGTCCACAACGGCATCATCGAGAACCACGAGGCGCTGCGCGAGAAGCTCGAAGCGCGCGGCTACGCGTTCGCGAGCCAG
>JAKLIE010000428.1 GCA_022709775.1 Pseudomonadota bacterium | reverse complement strand
GCGCGTAGATCGGGTGGCGGATCGAGCGGTAGAGGCCGGTGGTGATGAGTTCGGTCCGCTCGCCCGGCGTGACCGCCATGCGCCAGCTCCGGCCCATGCGCTTCCAGCACTCGATCGTGGCGAGGAGCGCGACCACCGCGACGACGCCGCCTGCGATCCGGACGTTGCCGTAGACGCCTTCGCGCGCCCAGGCCGGGACCGACAGGTAGGGAGCGTGGCCGTTCGCCGCGGTCATCGGAAGCGCCATCCACAGCACCACCATCGGCACCCAGACGTACCACATCGCCTGCTCGAGCTTCTCCTCGGGCACGACGCCCGCGAGCTTCCGCGTGCGCTTCCGGAGGCGCCAGGACATCGCGCCGACGATGAACCAGTAGGTCCAGACGGAGACGACGACTGCGGCGAGGGGGAGATCGTGCATGCGGATCGCGACGCGGACGGCCCCAGTGCGCGGGCCGGCAGCGCCATTGTACCGGCCGGGCCGTCGGCCGGCACCGCCGGCCTATAATTGCGCCGCGCCCGCCGTCACGCGGCGGGCGCTTCCGGGGTCATCGCTACCCCGCCTCACCCCTGATCCGAGCCCGCCGCGTTGACCCCGACCCGCTACCGCATCGCCCCGCGCGACGTCAGCGCGCATCTGTTCGAGGTCGACTGCACCGTCGACGACCCGGCCGCCTCGGGCCAGCGCTTCGTCCTGCCGTCATGGACGCCGGGCAGCTACCTGATCCGCGAGTTCGCCCGCCACGTCGTCGCGGTGCGCGCCTCGTCCGGCGGGCGCGCCGTGCCGATCGCCAAGGTGGCCAAGGACGCGTGGCAGGCCGCTCCCTGCGCGGGGCCGCTCACCGTCACGATCGACGTCTACGCGTACGACCTGTCGGTGCGCACCGCCTACCTCGACGCCACGCGCGGCTACTTCAACGGCACCAGCGTGTTCCTGTGCCCCGAAGGCCGCGCGCACGCGCCGAGCACCGTCGAGATCGTCGCGCCGCGCGAAGCGCCCGCCGCACGCTGGCGCGTCGCGACGACGCTGCCGCGCGAGGGCGCCGCCCCCTGGGGATTCGGCAGCTACGGCGCCCGCGACTACGACGAACTCGTCGACCATCCGGTCGAGATGTCCGAGTTCGCGCATTTCGCGTTCGACGCCGGCGGCGCCACGCACGACGTCGTCGTGAGCGGCCGCGCGACGTTCGACGCGCCGCGCCTCGCCCGCGACCTCGCGCGCGTGTGCCAGTGGCACTGCGACCTCTTCGGCGGGGCGGACGGCTCGCGCGCGCCGTTCGACCGCTACCTGTTCCAGGTGACGGCCGTGGGCGACGGCTACGGCGGCCTCGAGCACCGCGCGAGCACGAGCCTCCTGTGCTCGCGGCGCGACCTGCCGGTCCCGGGCGTCGAGCGCGTCGGCGACGACTACCGCGGCTTCCTCGGGCTCGCGAGCCACGAGTATTTCCACAGCTGGAACGTCAAGCGCATCAAGCCCGCGGCGTTCGTGCCCTACGACCTCGCGCGCGAGGGCTACACGCGGCAACTGTGGGCGTTCGAGGGAATCACGTCCTACTACGACGACCTCGCGCTCGTGCGCAGCGGCGTGATCGACACCGGAAGCTACCTCGAGCTCCTCGGCCGGACGGCGACCGCGGTGCTGCGCACGCCCGGGCGGCGCGTGCAAAGCCTGTCCGACGCGAGCTTCGATGCATGGATCAAGTACTACCGGCCCGACGAGAACACGCCCAACGCGGGCGTCAGCTACTACGCGAAAGGCGCGCTCGTGGCGCTCGCGCTCGATCTCGCGCTGCGCCTCGACGGCAGCTCGCTCGACGCGTTGATGCGCGAGCTGTGGCGCAGGCACGGCCGGACCGGCGTCGGCGTGCCCGAGGACGGGATCGCGCGACTCGCGTCGGAGCTCGCCGGCCGGGACCTCTCCGGATTCTTCGCCGCGCACGTCGACGGGACCGACGAGCTTCCGCTGGCGGAGCTCCTCGCGTCCCACGGCGTGACGCTCGCGTTGCGGCCGTCGCAGGGTCCCAGGGACCGCGGCGGCAAGCGCGGCAGCGGCGACGCGCCGCGGACGTCTCTCGGCGCTACCTGGACCGGCGAACTCAAGCTCCAGCACGTGTTCGCGGGAGGCGCGGCGCAGGCCGCAGGGCTCGCGGCCGGCGACGTCCTGGTCGCGCTGGACGGGCTTAAGGCCTCCTCCGACCGGCTCGACGCGCAGGCACGCGACGGCCGCCCCGGCGACCGGGTCGCGGTGCACGCGTTCCGCCGCGACGAGCTCTTCGAGACGACGCTCGAACTCTTTCCCGCGCCGGAGGACACCGCGTGGCTCGCGTTCGACGCGACCGCGGCGCCCGACGCGATCGCGCGACGCGAACGTTGGCTGGGGTGACGACCGCCCGCGTCGCGACCGCCGGTCGCCGGTCGCGACGTGGCGCGCTCGCGGCGTTCGCGGCCGCCTTCGCGATCGCGTCGGCGGGCGCGGCGCCGTTCGCCCCGATGCCGCCCGATACCCCGGTCGACGCCGTCCTCGAGTCCTACCATGGCGAGTTCGTCGCTGATCCCTATCGCTGGCTGGAGGACACCGACTCGCCGGCGACGCGCGAGTGGTTCGAGG
>JAKLIE010000427.1 GCA_022709775.1 Pseudomonadota bacterium | reverse complement strand
AGTGCGAGAGGATGCCGTCGAGCGCGAAGTTCCACAGCCGCCAGTACGACCAGCTCGAGCTGCCCGCCGCGCGCGGCGCACGGTCGTACTCGATCTCGGCGCGCGGCATGCCGATCCACGCGAACAGGCCCTTCACGAAGCGGATGCGCTCCGGGAGGCGCTTGAACGCCTCGACCGCGCGTCGGTCGAGCAGCCGGAAGTCGCCGAGGTCGGCGCGCACCGGCACCTTCGAGAGCCGGCCCATCACGCGGTAGAACGCGTGCGCGCTCGCACGCTTGAACCAGCTCTCCCCGTCGCGCGAGCGGCGCACGGCGTCGACGAGCGCGACGTCGCCCCGGCGCCAGCGCGCGACGAGCGCGGGAATGAGCTCCGGCGGATCCTGGAGGTCGGCGTCGATCGGCACGACGGCGTCGCCCTCGACGAGCTCGAGCCCGCAGGTCAGCGCGAGATCCTTGCCGAAGTTCCGCGTGAGTCGCACGCCGCGCACGCGCGGGTCGCGCGCCGCGTGGTCCCGCACGATCGACCAGGAGGCGTCGCGGCTGCCGTCGTCGACGTAGAGGACGCGCCAGTCGAAGTCGGCGCCGGCGAGCGCCGCGCCGAGCCTCGCGTGGAAGAGCGCGAGGACCTCGGCCTCGTCGTGGACGGGCACGACGATGCCGATCAGCGGGCGGTCGGGAAGGGGCACGGTCCGGCCTCAGAGTAGCGGCCAGCCGTCGACCGGCCGCGGAGCGAGCTCGTAGATTGTACTTTCGCCCGCCCTGAACGCCACGCGCGCGCGGCCCGATGCGACCCACGCTTCGAACTTGGCGAGGCCCTCGGCCGGGTACTCGGACCGCTCGAGGCCGCCGACGACGACGTACCGGACGCGGTAGTCGTCGAGCGCGCGGCGGACCCGGGACCCGTCGGTCGACCGGTAGATGGCATCGATCGACGCGACACGAAGGTTGACGATCTCGCCCACCGGCGGGATCGGGCGCTGCTGGGTCTCGTGCCAACGGTACCCGAGCAGGGTCGGCAGGCCGGTGAACGATGCGATGCGGCTGCCGTACTGGTACTCGGGCAGCTGCGCCTCGAGGACGACGGCGCCGCGCGGAGCGTGCGCCGCCAGCCAGTCGGCGATCGCGCGATCCTCCACCAGCGGAAACGAGCGCCCGCCCCGGTCGAGCTTCGCGCCGTCGAGGAACGCGAGCCCGTCGAGCGTCGCCGGGCGTGGCCCGGGGAGCCTCGCGCCGGCGCGCCCCGCCGCGCCGATCGGCACGTAGGCGATCGCGACGAGCGCGAGCACCGCGAAGCCCGCACGCCAGACCCGCGACGACGGTGGCGCTAGGAGAAGGGCTGCGGCGGGACCTGTCGCGAGCGCGAGTGCGACCCACGACTGCAGGTGGAACTTGAAGTACGTGTTCTGGCGGCCGATGTCGTGGCCGACGACGAGCGCCTCGGGCACCAGTTGAACGGCGAAGCCGACGGCGACGATCGTGGCGATCCAGCGGCGTGTCGCCGGGGCGGAAGCGTCGACGGCCTCGCGCAGCGCGAGCGCCAGCATCCCGGCCATCGCGCCCGCCGCCGGGGCCGCGCCGCCGCGTCCCGCGGCCAGCGCGAGGGCCACGGCGACCGCGGCGAATCCGGCGATCGCCACCGCGAGGAGCACGACACGCACCCGGTGCGAGACCGGCGAACGCGCCGCGACGCCCGGCCGGGCACGCGAAGGGGGAAAGAGCAGCCAGGGCAACAGCACCCAGACGAAGAGGCCGTAGTGCTGGAGCCAGGCGACGAACGGCGTCGCGGGTCCCGGATAGAGGCGCACGCCCACGCCGCCGGTCGTGAACGTCGATGTGAACGGCCAGGCCACCGCGATCTGGACCGCCGCCAGCAGGGCGATCGCGGCGATGGTGCGGCGCCACGGTCCCTCGTTCTTCCAGCGCCTGTGCACGCCGACGACGATGGCCCCGGACGCCACGGCCGTGACGAGCGGCCAGTCCCAGCTGTTCGCGACGCGCGCGTATCCGGTGATCGCGCCGGCGAGGACGATCGCGCCGATCCACGCTCCGCGCTTCCGGTCCGGGGCGAGCGCGATCCACGACGCGATGCCCCACGCGGCCGCCATGAGCGGAAGCGCGAGCAGGTGCGCGTGCAGGTCGGCGTGCAGGAACGTGAAGAACGGGAACTCGTGGATCTCGTTGCCCGAGGCCGTTCGCTCGGCCACCATCCGCGTGGGGCTCCAGTACCAGCGCGGATCGGGCGACGTCGCGAGCGAGACGAAGCGCGCGAGCAGACCGTCGCCCGACGGAGGAGCTGCGACCAGAGCCGACACGATGCCGAGGTTGCCGGCGCCCACGCCCGCGACCGAGGCGATCGCGCCGGCGAGCGTGGCGCGACGCCCGGTGACGCCGGGAAGTGCCAGCGCGAGTGCCCGGGCGAGGCCGAAGACCGCGGCGCCGGTGAGCGCCATCCAGAGCGCGACGGCGAGGTTGGTCGCGACGGCCGGCGGCGTGCCGGTCAGCTTCGCCAGCGCGGCTACGGGCACGAACCCGCCGTAGTAGTAGTTGAGCCGTCCGCCCGCGAACCACGGGTCGTAGGGCGGGAACGTGTCGGTGCGGACGACGGCGTTCAGAAGCGCGAAATCCATCGGCTTCTCGCCGCCG
>JAKLIE010000426.1 GCA_022709775.1 Pseudomonadota bacterium | reverse complement strand
CCTTCGCCGGCCGCAGCGCCGCCGGCACCCACGCGGGGGACCGCTTCCCGAGGAACGCCGCGATGCCCTCCCGCGCCTCGTCGGAGGCACGGACCGTCGCGATGCGCTCGGCGGTGTCGGCGATCACGTCCTCGTCGACGGGCCGGTCCGCGACCGCACGGATCAGCGCCTTCGCCTCCCGCTGCGCGCCGGGGCCCGCGACGAGGAGCGCGCCCAGGACCTCGTTCACGCGCGCGTCGAGCTCGCCGGGCAGCACGATGTCGTGCAGCAGGCCGAGGCGGTAGGCCTCCGCAGCGTCGAAGCGCTCGCCGGTCAGGAAGTAGCGCCGCGCCTGCCGCGCCCCGATCGCCGCGACGACGTACGGGCCGATCGTCGCGGGAATCAGGCCGAGCTTCGCCTCGGAGAGCGCGAACGTCGCGTCGTTCGCGCCGATCGCGACGTCGCAGCACGCGACCAGGCCGACCCCGCCGCCGTAGGCCGGGCCGTGCACGCGCGCGACCGTCGGCTTCGGGCAGGTCGCGAGCGCCGAGAGCATCGCGGCGAGCGCATGGGCGTCGGCGAGGTTCTCGCTGCGGCCGTACCCCGACATCCGCCGCATCCAGCCGAGATCCGCGCCCGCGCAGAAGCTCGCGCCCGCGCCGTGCAGCAGGACCGCACGGACCGCCGGGTCGTCGCCGGCCTCGCGCACGGCGGCGGTCAGCTCTGCCACCAGGATCTCGTCGAACGCGTTGTGGACGTCGGGCCGCGCGAGCCCGATCAGCGCCACGCCTTCGCGGCGCAGGACCTCGATCGTCGTCCGTCCGCCCGCCGGCGCCGCGGCGCCGGAGGCCGTCTTCTTCTTCGCCATGCCCGTCCTTACATCCTGAACACGCCGAACCGCGTGGGCGGGATCGGCCGGTTGAGCGACGCCGAGATCGCGAGCGCGAGCACGCGCCGCGTCTCGGCAGGGTCGATGACGCCGTCGTCCCACATGCGGGCGCTGGCGTAGTACGGATGCCCTTCGCGGTCGTACTGGGCGCGGATCGGCGACTTGAACGCCTCCTCCTCGTCCGCGCTCCACTTCCCTCCCTTCGCCTCGATCGTGTCGCGGCGGATCGTCGCGAGCACGGTGGCGGCCTGCTCGCCGCCCATCACCGAGATGCGCGCATTGGGCCACATCCAGAGGAAACGCGGCGAGAACGCGCGCCCGCACATCCCGTAGTTGCCGGCGCCGTAGCTGCCGCCGATGATCACGGTGAACTTCGGAACCTGCGCGCACGACACCGCGGTCACCATCTTGGCGCCGTCCCTCGCGATGCCGCCGGTCTCGTATTTCTTCCCGACCATGAACCCCGTCACGTTCTGCAGGAACACGAGCGGGACGCCGCGCTGGCAGCACAGCTCGACGAAGTGCGCGCCCTTCTGGGCGGACTCGCCGTAGAGGACGCCGTTGTTCGCGACGATCCCGACCGGGTAGCCCCACAGACGGGCGAAGCCGGTGACGAGCGTCGTGCCGTAGCGCGCCTTGAACTCGTCGAGCTCGCTGCCGTCGACGATGCGTGCGATCACCTCGCGCACGTCGTAGGGCTTGCGGATGTCGGCGTTGATGATGCCGTAGAGCTCGTCGGCGTCGTACAGCGGATCGCGCGGCACGACGGGCTCCACCACGGCGCGCCGGGGCGGCTCGAGCTTCGCGACGATCGAGCGCACGATCGAGAGCGCGTGGTGGTCGTTCAGCGCGTAGTGGTCGGCGACGCCCGAGACGCGCGTGTGGACGTCCGCGCCGCCCAGCTCCTCGGCGCTCACGATCTCGCCGGTCGCCGCCTTCACGAGCGGCGGGCCGCCCAGGAAGATCGTGCCCTGCTCGCGCACGATGATCGACTCGTCGGCCATCGCCGGGACGTAGGCGCCCCCCGCGGTGCACGACCCCATCACCGCGGCGATCTGGGGGATGCCCTCGGACGACAGTGTCGCCTGGTTGTAGAAGATGCGGCCGAAGTGGTCGCGATCCGGGAAGACGTCGGTCTGGTTGGGCAGGTTCGCGCCGCCCGAGTCGACGAGGTAGATGCACGGCAGCCGGTTCTCGCGCGCGATCTCCTGCGCACGCACGTGCTTCTTCACGGTCAGCGGGAAGTACGTGCCGCCCTTGACCGTCGCGTCGTTGCAGACGATCACGCACTCGCGGCCCGCGACGCGGCCCACGCCCGTCACGATCCCGGCGGAGGCGATGGTCCCGTCGTACATCCCGTAGGCGGCGAGCGGCGAGAGTTCGAGGAACGGGCTGCCCGGGTCGACGAGCGCGCGGACGCGCTCGCGCGGCAGGAGCTTGCCGCGCGCGACGTGCTTCGCGCAGGCGGCCTCGCCGCCGCCCTCCTCGACCTCGGCGACCTTCGCGCGCAGGTCGGCGACGAGCTCGGACATCGCCTCGCGGTTCTTCGCGAAGACGGGATCGCGCGGATCGAGCCGGCTTTCGATGGCGGGCATGGGTTCTCGGATTACGCCTGGGGAAGCGGGTGGCCGGGCATGAGGGCGTACGGGTGCGTCCAGCGCGGCTCCGACCTGAGCCGCGCGAGCCACGCGTCGATGGCCGGGAACCCGGCCCAGTCTACCCCGATCTCGTCGTCGAAGAACAGGTAGCCGCAGATCGACAGGTCGGCGATCGTGAGCC
>JAKLIE010000425.1 GCA_022709775.1 Pseudomonadota bacterium | reverse complement strand
CGCGCGCTAGATCCGACGCTGGCGATCCGGGGCACCGATGCCTTTCCCCACGATCACGCACATCGAGTCGCGCCGCCTCGGGCTCAGGCCCGTGGAAGCCGCCGACCTCTCGGATCTCATGGAGGTCAACGGCGACCCCGAAGTCACTCGATTCCTTCCGTATGCGGCCTGGCGGTCGCCGCAGGATGGCGAAGCCTGGCTCGCGCGCATGGAAGCGCTGGCCGCCACCGGCACCGGCCGGCAGCTCGTCGTCGTCCGTCGATCCGAACCGAAGGTCCTAGGCACGATGCTGCTGTTCAGGCACGACGAAGGCAGCGCACGCGTCGAGCTGGGCTATGCGCTCGGCCGCGCGCACTGGCGGCAGGGGATCATGCGCGAGGCGATCGAGGTGGCGTGCTCGCATGCGTTCGGTGCGCTGGGCATCCGCCGCATCGAGGCGGAGGTGAATCCGGACAACGCTGCGTCGTGCCGGCTGCTCGCCGGCGTCGGATTCGTGCTCGAAGGGAGACTGCGCAAGCGCTGGGTCGCCAAGGGCGAGGCGCACGACACGAACGTCTACGGCTGCCTCGCGGAGGAATGGCTCGCGAGGCGCGCGACGGGATGACGCGCGTGTCGCGCCGGGCCGTTGGCAAGGCCGGGCGAACGCAGGATACTTGCGGCGTCGACGGCCTCTGCGATCGCCCGCGCGGGCGATCTCCCCGATCCCATGTACGTGCCCGAGCACTTCGTGGAAGCGCGAGCCCACGAGCTTCACCGCATCGTCGACGAATACCCGATCGGCGCGCTCGTCGTCGCGGGGCCGCACGGCCTCGACGCCAACCACGTACCCTTCCTGCTGGACCCGGAGGCCGGCGAGCACGGCGTCCTGCTCGCGCACGTCGCGCGCGCCAATCCGCTCTGGAACGAAGCGCGCGACGGCGACGAGGCGCTCGTCATCTTCCGCGGCGGGGACGCCTACGTCTCTCCCAACTGGTACCCGAGCAAGCACGAGACGCACCGGCTCGTGCCGACGTGGAACTACCGGGTCGTGCACGTGCACGGCCGCCTCCGGATCCGCGACGACGAGCGCTTCGTTCGAGGCGTCGTCGCGCGGCTCACGCGCCGGCACGAGGCGCGCACCGGTTCACCGAGGCCGTGGCGCATGACCGACTCCTCACCCGAGTTCATCGACGGCATGCTCGCCGCCATCGTCGGCATCGAGATCGAGATCCTGCGGATGGTGGGCAAGTGGAAGCTCAGCCAGAACCGCGAGGAGCGCGACCGGGTCGGCGCGGCCGAGGAGCTCGGGCGGCGCGGCGAGCACGCGATGGCCGCCGCGATGCTCGGTGCCGGCCGTCCCCCAACGGACGACGCTTGATCGCCGGAGCCTGCCACTGCGGAGCGGCCCGCATCACGATTCCAAGGCGGCCGCGGCGGTCGACGACCGGCACCGGCGTCCTGTCGCCGACGGCCCCGGGCCGGCGCGACGAGGCGGCCGGGCGCGGTGCGGCGGCCGGTCCTGCGTCGCGCGGGCCGGCTGATCGAACGACGCGTCGACGTCAGGCCGCCCGATGAACATCCGTGTCGACGACCTTCGCGGTCCCGAGGTCCGGGGCCTGCTGGAGGAGCACCTGCACACGATGACGCTCCATTCGCCGCCCGGGAGCATCCACGCGCTCGACCTCGACGCGCTGCGCGCGCCCGACGTCACGTTCTGGACCGCCTGGGAGGACGCCGAGCTCCTGGGCTGCGGTGCACTCCGCGAGCTCGATCCGTCGCACGGCGAGATCAAGTCGATGCGGACGGCGACGCCGCACCTGCGCAAGGGCGTCGCGAGCGCGATGCTGCGCCACATCGTCGACGAGGGACGGCGGCGGGGCTACCGGCGCATCAGCCTGGAGACCGGATCGGCGGCGGCGTTCGTGCCCGCCCGCCGACTCTACGCGGGCTTCGGCTTCGCGTCCTGCGGTCCGTACGCCGGCTACGCCGAGGACCCGTACAGCGTCTTCATGACGCGGGTGTTGTAGTCGAGTAGAGTGCGGTCCTCCAGGATAGCCGCCATGCCTGCGACCGCACGCGCCCCGTCGACGGCGCGCCCGAGCCGCAATGCCGTGGAGTGCCCATGAAGCGCAGCACCGAACGATTCCTGACGACGCACACGGGCAGCCTGCCGCGCCCGGCCGACCTGATCCGGATGATGTACGCGAAGGAGGAAGGCGTGCCTGTCGACGCCGCCGCGCTCGAGCGGCGCGTCGCCGCGGCCGTGGCCGAGGTCGTGCAGAAGCAGGCGGCGGCCGGCGTCGACATCGTCAACGACGGCGAGATGAGCAAGCCATCGTACGCGACCTACATCAAGGACCGCCTCGCCGGCTTCGGCGGCACCGGCAACACGTTCGTCTACCAGGACCTGGCCGAGTTTCCGAGCCTCGCGAAGCGCGTGTTCGGCGATCCCGGACGCTCGCGCCGCAAGACGCCGGCGTGCAACGCGGCGATCGACGTGCGCGATCCGCAGGCGGCGAGGGTCGACGTCGAGCACCTGAAGGCGGCGGTCGCTGCGGTGAGCGTGCAGGACGCGTTCCTGACGGCCGCGTCGCCCGGCGTCGTGTCGCTGTTCTTCCGCAACGAGCACTACCCGACCGAGGAAGCGTACGTGTTCGCGATCGCGGACGCGA
>JAKLIE010000424.1 GCA_022709775.1 Pseudomonadota bacterium | reverse complement strand
CGTCGACGAAGGACTCGCGCGCCCGATCCTCCTCGGCCGCCCGACGGTGCTGAAGCAGCGCATCGAGCGCTTCGGCCTGAGGCTCGAGCCGGGCAAGGACTTCGACGTCATCAACCCCGAGTTCGACGAGCGCTACCGCGCGTACTGGCAGGAGTACTACCGGATCACCGAGCGCAAGGGCGTCTCGCAGGCGTACGCGAAGATCGAGATGCGGCGCCGCCTCACGCTGATCGGCGCGATGATGATCCACATGGGCGACGCCGACGGCATGCTGTGCGGGACGTTCGGCACCCACGCGCTGCACCGGCACTACATCGACCAGGTGATCGGGCTCAAGCCCGGCGCGAAGACGTACGCCGCGATGAACGCGGTCATGATGACCAAGCGAACGGTGTTCATCGCCGACACCTACGTCAACGCCGACCCGACGGCCGAGCAGATCGCCGAGATCGCGCTGCTCGCCGCCGACGAGATCCGGCGTTTCGGCATCGTCCCGAAGGCGGCGCTGCTCTCGCACTCGAACTTCGGCACGAGCGATCATCCGTCGGCCGCCAAGATGCGCGAGGCGCTCGCGCTCGTGAACGCGGCGGATCCCGACCTCGAGATCGACGGCGAGATGCACGGCGACGCGGCGCTCTCCGAGGAGGTGCGGATGGGCGCGTTCCCGAACTCGCGCCTCAAGGGCGAGGCGAACCTGCTCGTGATGCCGACGGTGGACGCCGCGAACATCTCGTTCAACCTGCTCAAGGTGTCGTCCGGCGGAGGGGTCACGCTGGGACCGATCCTGCTCGGCGTCGCGAAGCCGGTGAACATCCTCACGCCTTCGGCGACCGTGCGGCGGATCGTCAACATGACCGCGCTCACCGTCGTCGACGCGAACGTGCAGCGCCAGCAGGCGCTGCTCTGACGGCGTGCGTTGCTGCGCCGCGGCAGCGCTGGCACGCGATTCGCTGAAGGACCCCGGGGCAGGCGCCCGCGAGCCTCGCGCGGGCCCGTTTTGCGCCGGGCTGGTGCACAATGCGCGGCATCGGGCGCCGTTGCGGTGCAGATACGACCAGGAGAGGGGACGATGATGCAGGGGGGATCGGCAATGCGGCGCGTGCTCGCCGCCGCGCTGTTCGCGTTCGCCGCCGGCGGGATTCCGGGGGCCGCGTCCGCGCAGGACACCAAGATCAAGTTCCAGCTCGACTGGCGCTTCGAGGGGAACGCCGCGCCGTTCCTGCTCGCCAAGGGGAAGGGCTATTTCGCGCAGGAGAAGCTCGACGTCGAGATCGACGCGGGCAGCGGCTCGGGCAACGCGGTGAATCGCGTCGCGTCGGGCGCCTACCAGATGGGCTTCGCCGATCTCGCCGCGCTGATCGAGTTCGTCGGCAACAACCCGACGGCGCCGAACAAGCCGGTCGCGGTCATGATGATCTACGACGCGACGCCCGCCGCGGTCTTCTCGCTCAAGAAGACCGGCATCAAGTCGCCCGCGGACCTGCAGGGCAGGAAGATGGGCGCGCCGCTGTTCGACGCCGGACGCCGCGCGTTCCCGATCTTCGTGAAGGCCAACAAGCTCGACGCGTCGAAGATCGCGTGGACCGCGATGGACCCGCCGCTGCGCGAGACGATGCTGCTGCGAGGGGACGTCGACGCGATCACCGGGTTCTACTTCACGAGCCTGCTCAACCTGAACCGGGGCGGCGCGAAGGACGAGGACATCGACGTGATGCTCTACCCGCAGCACGGCGTCGACCTCTACAGCAACGCGATCATCGTTTCCGAGCCGTTCCTCAAGGAGAAGCCCGAGGCGGTGCGCGGGTTCCTGCGCGCGATGGCGAAGGGGCTGCGCGACGTCCTCGCCGATCCCGACGCTTCGATCCGCTTCGTCAAGGAACGCGACGCGCTGATCGACGAGGCGCTCGAGAAGCGCCGGATGAGGCTCGCGATCTCGAGCGCGATCGCCACGCCGACGGCGAAGGCCGACGGCATCGGCGACGTGCGTTCGCAGCGGCTCGCCGACATGGTGACGCAGGTCTCGTCCGCCTTCGAGCTCAAGAACCCGGTCAAGCCCGAGCAGGTGTGGAACGGCAGCTACCTGCCGCCGAAGGCCGACCGGATGGTCTTCCCGAAGTAGGGGCGCCGGGCCGGACGCCGCCCGCAGGGGTGCGGCGTCCGCCGGGAGGGAACACCGCGTGACCGCAGCCGCAGCGGCGACCGGAGTCGTCGCGAAGCCGTTCGTCGATTTCCGCAACGTCTGGCTCGCCTACGAGGGCCAGGACGCGTTCGCGGTCGAGGACCTCACGCTGTCGATCGCGGCAGGCGAGTTCGTCGCGATCGTCGGGCCGTCCGGCTGCGGCAAGAGCACGTTCATGAAGCTCGCGACCGGGCTGAAGCCCCCGACGCGCGGCGAGGTCGACGTCGAGGGCGTGCGCGTGACGCGGACGCTCAAGATCGCCGGCATGGCGTTCCAGGCGCCCACGCTGCTGCCGTGGCGCACGACGCTCGACAACGTGCTCCTGCCGCTCGAGATCGTCGAGCCGTACCGCTCGACGTTCAAGCGCGACCGCGAGGCCTACGCGGCGCGCGCGCGCGGGCTGCTCAGGACCGTGGGGCTCGACGGCTACGAGGACAAGTACCCCTGGCAGCTCTCGGGCGGCATGCAGCAGCGCG
>JAKLIE010000423.1 GCA_022709775.1 Pseudomonadota bacterium | reverse complement strand
GGCTCGCGATCTCGCGCGACGCCGCCGGGCGCCTCCACGTCGCGGGGCTCGAGATCGATCCGGATTCGACGGTCGACGACACGCGGTTCACCGACTGGATCCTGCGCCAGCGCGAGATCGTCGTGCGCGACGCGCTGATCCTGTGGACCGACGAGTTCCGGCGCGCGCCCCAGCTCGTGCTCGACCGCGTCCAGTTCAAGCTCGAGCACCCGCTGGGATCGCGCCGGCACCGCATCGGCCTCACCGGCGTGCCGCCGTCCGAGATCGCGTCGCCGATCGACCTGCGCGGCGAGTTCACGGACCTGGCCGCGCACGACTTCGCGACGATGCGGGCGCGCATGTACCTGCGGCTCGATTTCGCCGACATCGCCGCCTGGTCCGAGTGGATTCCGTTGCCGGTCGACGTGAGCGACGGCCGCGGCGCGGTGCGCCTGTGGGCGGAGCTCGCCGAGGGAAAGGTGCGCGACATGACCGCCGACGTCGAGCTTGCCGACGTGAGCACGCGGCTCGCTGCGTCGCTGCCGCGCCTCGAGCTCGCGAGCGTGCGCGGACGAGTGACGTGGCAGAGCGACCCGGCGACGCGCCGGTTCACGGCAGACGGCCTCGAGCTCGTCGGGCGCAACGGCGCCGCGCTCGCGCCGGTCGACGCCGTCTACGAAGCCGTCGTGGGCGAGGACGGAGGCATCAGGAGCGGCCGGCTCTCCGCGAACGTGATCGAGCTCGCGCCGCTGGCATCGCTCGCCGCGAGCCTGCCGATGCCCGCGACCTGGCGCGAGGAGCTCGCGCGGTACGCGCCGCGCGGCACGCTGCGCGACGCGCGCTACCGCTGGGAAGGCCCTGCGGACGCGCCGGCCTCGTATGCGGCGGAAGGCGAGGCGATCGAGGTGGGGATCGCGGCGAGCGGCGCGTCGCCGGGCATCACCGGACTGTCGGCCAGGGTGCAGGCCGACGAGCGCGGCGGCAGCGCGAGGCTCGGCAGCCGGGCGATGGTGGTCGTTCTGCCGCGCACGTTCGGCGCCCCGATCCCGGTCGACACGCTGACCGGAACGGTGCGCTGGCGCCTCGCCGACGCGGGCAACGAAATCGAGCTCGACGCCGTGACGTTCGCCAACGCGGACGCGGCCGTCGCCGCGAGCGGCACGTGGCGTCCGTCGAAGGCGGGCGCCGGGACGGTCGACCTGAAGGCGCAGCTCGCGCGAGTCGACGTGCGCCAGCTGGGACGCTACCTGCCGCGCGTCCTCGACGAGTGGATAGGCGACTGGATGCGCGGGGCCCTGAAGGCAGGAACGATGAACGACGCGCGGCTGGTGGTCAGGGGCGATCTCGCGCGCTTTCCGTTCGCCGACCCGAAGCAGGGCACGTTCACGCTCGCCGCCAGGGCTCAGGGCGCGACTCTCGACTACGCGACAGGCTGGCCGGCGGTCACCGACATCGACGGCGAGATCCGCTTCGATGGCGCCAGGGTCGCGTTCGACATGACGAAGGGCCGCGTGTACGGCGCCGTGATCGGGCGCACGAAGGTCGCGATCGACAACCTGCTCGCGGCCGTCACGCGCATCAAGGTCGACGGCGAAGCGAGCGGCCCGAGCGCCGAATTCCTGCACTTCATCGAGACGAGCCCGGTCGGCGGATGGATCGGCGGCGCGCTCGCCGGCGGGCAGGCGACGGGCAACGGCGCGCTGAAGCTGCGCTTCGAGCTGCCGCTGGGTGTCGCCGGCGGAACCACCGTCGCGGGAGAGTACGCCATCGCGTCGAACCAGCTGCGCGTTCCGGGCGTGCCGGTGCTCTCGCAGGTGGACGGGCGCATCGCCTTCAGCGAGAACAGCGTGGCTGCGCGCGACCTTTCGGCCGAGGTGTACGGCGGGCCGGCGAAGATCTCGATGTCCACCGCGGACGGCGGCTTCCGGGCGACCGCCCAGGGCACCGCCAACCTGCTCGCCTTGCGCAACGACCTGCCCGACGCGCTCTCCGACCGCGTGTCGGGCACGACCGACTGGTCGCTCGCGCTCGAATCGCGTCCCGCGGGCACGCACTGGACGTTGGAGTCGAGCCTCCGCGGTGCGACGATCGACCTGCCCGCGCCGGCCGGCAAGGTCGCCGCCGACAGCGTGCCGCTGCGCATCGAGCGCAAGCCCGACGCGCGCGGCGCGACCGAAGCGATCACGATCGACGTTGCCCGCGTGGGGCGCGTGCTCGTGCAGCGCCAGCTCGCCGGCGCCGCGCCCGTCGTCGATCGCATGCTCGTGCTCGTCGGCCGTGCGGCGACGCAGCCGGCGGACAACGACCGGCCCGGCGTCTGGATACGGGGCGACGCGGCGGCGCTCGTCGTCGACGACTGGCTCGCCGTGAAGTCGAGGGCCGGGGAGCGGTCCGTGTCGGCCGCACCGTCGGCGGGCCTCGCGATCCGGGGCGTGGATCTCGACCTGACGGTCCTCGAGGCGTTCGGCCGGAAGCTGAACGACGTCAAGCTCTCGGCACGCTCGACGGGCGACGACTGGCGCCTGCAGCTCGCGGCGCGGGAAGCGGCGGGCACGGCCGACTGGCGAGCCGCGACGCCTGCGATGCCGAGCGGACGCATCGTCGCGCGGCTGACGCGGCTCTCGGTCCCCGACGCGGGCGAGCTCTCGCCCTTCCAGCACGCGGACCCTCGTGCGGG
>JAKLIE010000422.1 GCA_022709775.1 Pseudomonadota bacterium | reverse complement strand
GGACTCCATCACCAGCGGAAACGACCTCCGCCCCCATGCGCGCAGGAAGTCCGATCGCCGGCGGCCGAATTGCGAGGCGAAGCACGCGACGAACGCGTCGTCGGACAGGGCGAGCATCTCCCGGGCGCGAACCGGCTCGAGCGTCCACACGAAGCCGTAGTGCTCGCCTTCGGGCAGGAGCGCGATCGGACCGTCCGGCGTGAAGCGCTCGTACGCGAGCCCGCCGTGCGGACGCGCCGTCGCGACCTTGCCGATCACCGCGACCTGGCCGTAGTCGTGGCGAACGCGCTCGATGCCCGCCAGGCCCGCGCCGGTGCCGTCGGCGACGACGGCGAGGCGCGCCTCGATCGCCGTCCCGTCGCCTGTCGGCCGCAGCAGCGCGCGGCCGGGCTCCGCGTCGACGCGTTCGACCGACGTGCCGTAGCGAACGTCGACGCCCGCATGTTCGAGCGCGGCGTCGAGCGCCGCCTGGAGCGCGATGTAGGACACGACATAGCCCAGCGCGGGCAAGCCGACGTCGCCCGCGTCGAGCACCGCCGTGCCGAAGCCGCCGGCCTGCGACACGTCGACGCGCTCGATGGGCGTCACGGCGCCCGCCGTCGCCGCGAGCGGCGCCCAGACCGACAGCCGCTCGAAGATGAGCCGCGCGCCGTGCGAAAGCGCGAGCGAGCGGTCGCCGCGCAGCGTCGCACCCTGCGACCGCGCATCGAGCGCCACGACGTCGATCCCGGCCCCCGCGAGCGCCAGGGCCAGCGCCGAGCCCGCGGGACCGGCGCCGACGATCGCGACGTCACGCATCATAGGTCAGGAGGCAGAGGACAGAGGACAGAGGACAGAAACGGCGGCGCGACGTGAGTGGCGGTGGGCGCGAGCGATCGCGCGCGAAGCGTCGAAAAGACATGGGCAACGCGCGGGTCCCCGTTCCGTCACGACCGGGCGACGGACGCTTCGGGCTTCATCCCGAAAAGTTCCAGGCGCGATCGCTCGCGCCCACCGGCGCGTGCCGGCCATCGACGCATCTGTCCTCTGTCCTCTGGCCCCTGTCACCTGTCCCCGCACGCGGCCTCGACCTCGGCCACCGTCTTCGGCGTCCGGCCGCTCAGGTTCTCGATGCCATCCGCCGTGACGACCACGTCGTCCTCGATGCGCACGCCGATGTCGGCGAAATGCCCGGGCACGCCGTCGCCGGGACGGATGTAGAGCCCCGGTTCGACGGTGAGCACCATCCCCGGCTCGAGCTTCACCGACTCGCCCTTCTCCTGGTAGTGGCCCGCGTCGTGCACGTCCATGCCGAGCCAGTGGCCCGCGCGGTGCATGTAGAACCGCTTGTAGCTCCCGCTCTCCAGCGCGGCGTCGAGCGGACCCTCGATCAGCCCGAGATCGATCAGCCCCTGCGCCAGCACGCGCTCGGCGACCTTGTGGTAGTCGTGGAACGGGACGCCCGGACGCACGGCGTCGAGGCAGGCGAGCTGCGCGGCGAGCACGAGCTCGTAGACGTCCTTCTGCGGACCCGTGAACCGGCCGTTGACCGGGAACGTCCGCGTGATGTCGGACGCGTAGCCGCGGTACTCGCAGCCCGCGTCGATCAGCAGCAGGTCGCCGTCGGCCATCTGCCGGTCGTTCTCGCGATAGTGCAGCACGCAGGCGTTCGGCCCGCTCGCGACGATCGACGGATAGGCGACCGCCTGCGCTCCGTTCTTCAGGAACTCGTGCACGAGCTCGGCCTCGACCTCGTACTCGTGCCAGCCCGGCCGCGCGCGCGCCATCGCGCGGCGGTGCGCCTCGGACGAGATCGCGCCCGCGCGGCGCATCAGTGCGAGCTCGTGCGCGTCCTTCAGCAGGCGCATCCGGTCGAGCGTGCCGCGCACGTCGACGATCTCGTCGGGCGCGGTCACGCCGGTGCGCACGCGCGCCCGCACGTCGTTCAGCGTCGCGGCGACGCGACGGTCCCAGTCGGCATGCATGCCGACCGGCGTGTAGAGCGCGGGCCGGTCGGACGCGAGGTCGGGCAGCATCCGGTCGAGCTCGCCGATCGGGTGCGCTTCGTCGAAGCCGAAGATGTCCCTCGCCGCATCCGGCCCGTAGCGGAAGCCGTCCCAGATCTCGCGCTCGACGTTCTTCTCGCGGCAGAACAGCACGTGCCGGTCGCCCGCCCCGTCGGCGACGAGCGCCACCACGGCCTCCGGCTCGGGAAACCCGGTGAGGTAGTAGAAGTAGCTGTCGTACCGGTAGGGATAGGTCGAGTCGCGGTTGCGCACGACCTCGGCGGACGTCGGCATCAGCGCGAGCCCGCCGCCCGAGTGCTCGCGCATCGCGGCGATCAGCGCGTCGCGACGACCGCGGTGGACCTGGTGGGCATTCTTCATCGGCGTGGGATGGGGAGGCGCCGCGGATTGCGACGGCGAGGCGTCGGATTATAGGGCGGACGGGCCACACGATGCGCCAGCGATGCGACCGGGTGCTCCCGCGATGCCCGCAGGCCCTAGAATCCGGCCATGCCTCACGATCGCACCGAGCCCACCGTCGGCGCCCCCCTGCGCGAGGCCAAGCAGTCGATGCGGACGGTCGTCGCGGCGGCGCGCGACGCGCTCGATCCGGCGTGGCGTGCGAAGGCGTCGGTCGCGCTCGTCCGGCGCATCGCGGGGCTGCCGACGTTCGTCGAGGCGG
>JAKLIE010000421.1 GCA_022709775.1 Pseudomonadota bacterium | reverse complement strand
ATTTCTCCGAGTTCATGTGCGTGGCGCTGCCGGTGCCGGCCGACGCGTAGTTGAGCGCGCCCGGCTTCGCCTTCGCGGCGGCGACGAGATCGGAGACCGACTTGTACCCCTTCGACGGCGCGACGATGAGCACGTTGGGCAGCTGCACGAGGGGCGTGACGCCGGCGAAGTCGCGCAGCGTGTCGTACGGGAGCGACGTGTAGATGTGCGGGTTGACCGTGTGCCCGGACGACTGCACGAGGAACGTGTAGCCGTCGGGCGCCGACTGCGCGACCACGGCCGCGCCGATCGTCCCGCCGGCGCCGGGGCGGTTCTCGACGACCACCGGCTGGCCGAGCGCGCCCTGCAGCCGCTCGGCGAGCGTGCGCGCGATGATGTCGGTCGCGCTGCCCGGCGTGAACGGCACGACGATCCGCACCGGCTTCGACGGCCACGGCTGGGCGGCGACGGGCGCCGCGAACGCGACGAGCGCGGCGAGACCGGCGACGAGCATCCGGAGGGGGCGCATGCAGTTCTCCCGCAAAGGTGAAGGGGGCTAGCTCAGTCCGTCCGAGACCGCGACGTCCTCGGGCGCGAGCGTCATGCCCGCGCCCTGCGCTTCGAGCGTCAGCAGGCGCATGAAGTCCTCGTCCGCGTAGCCCGCGCCGACGACCGCCTGGATGATCTCGCGCGTGGCGGCGGTGATCGGCATCGGTACGCCGAGCTCCCGCGCCGCCGAGAGCCCGAGGTCGAGGTCCTTCTTGAGCAGCACCGGCGTGAACGTCGTCGTGAAGTCCAGCTTGACGATCGCGGGCGTCTTGTAGCGCGTGAACATCGAGCCCATCACGCTCTTGTTGATGAAGTCGAGGAACGCGTGGCGCGGGACGCCGGCACGCTCGGCGAGCACGGTGATCTCGGCGAGGGACTGCGCGACGATGCCGAGCAGGACGTTGTGGCAGATCTTGACCGTGCGCGCGAGCTCGCCGTCGCCGACGTACGAGACGCCCTGCCCGACCGCCTCGAGGTACGGCTGCGCGATAGCGTAGGCGTCGGCGGGACCGGACGCGACGATCGAGAGCCGGCCCGCCTTGACCACCTTCGCGTTTCCCGACACCGGGGCCGCGAGCATCGCGCCGCCCGCCCGTCCCATCGCGGCGCGCACCTTCGCGCTCGACTCGGACGATATCGTCGAGCAGTCGACCAGCACCTTCGGCGCGTGCCCACGGCGCGACAGGAGCCCGTGCGCGCCGCCGACGACGTCCTCGAGGTCGGCCGACGTCGACACCATCGTGAACACGACGTCGCGGTCGGCGAGCGCCGCGGGCGAGTCGACGATCGTCGCGCCGGCCGCCGCGAGCGGCTCGGCTTTCGACTTCGTCCGGTTCCAGACGGCGATGTCGCATCCGGCCTTCGCGAGCCGCTGTGCCATCGGGAAGCCCATGCGGCCGATGCCGATCCAGCCCAGCCGGTGCGCGCCGGGGCGCGTCGTGTTCGTCATGTCGTGTTCCTCAGTATCGGTTGGCGATCGGCAGTTCCTCGGCCGGGTAGAGCGAGATGATCTTCGCGCCGGTCGGCGTCAGGATCACCTCCTCCTCGATGCGTGCCGCGGAGACGCCGTCGGTCGCCGGGCAGTAGGTCTCCACGGCGAACACCATGCCTGCCTTGAGCTCGATCGGCTCGTCGAGCGAGGTGAGGCGCGAGACCAGCGGCCGCTCGTGGAGTCCGAGACCCAGGCCGTGGCAGAAGTTCAGCCCGAACGCCTCCATCTCCGACGGGAACCCGATGTCCTGCGCGGTCGGCAGCGCGCGCGCGACCTCGTCGCTCGACACGCCGGGCCTGAGGCACGCGATCGCCTTGTCCATCCATTCGCGCGCCTTCTGGTAGGCGGTGTGCTGCGCGGGCGTCGCGCGACCGACGTTGAACGTCCGGTAGTAGCAGGTGCGGTAGCCCATGAACGACTGGATCACGTCGAAGAACGCCTGGTCGCCCGGGCGGATCAGCCGGTCGGTGAAGTTGTGCGGATGCGGCGAGCAGCGCTCGCCCGAGATCGAGTTGATCGCCTCGACGCAGTCCGACCCCATCTCGTAGAGCCGCGCCGTGGCGAGCGCGACGATCTCCGACTCGCGCACGCCGGGCTTGAGCGCCTCGGCGATGTCCTGATAGACGCCGTCGACCATCGCCGCCGCCATGTTGAGCAGCGTCAGCTCGTCGATGTTCTTGACCTCGCGCGCGGCGAGCATCACCTGCTGCCCGTCGCGCACCTCGATGCCGGCCTTCTGGAGCTCGAACAGGAGCGGCGGCTCGCAGACGTCGAGCCCGAGCGGCATGTCGCCCACGCCCTCCTCGTCGAGGATCGCGCGGATCTCGCGCGCGGCCTCGCGGAACAGCATGATGTCCGCCCCGGTCGCGCCGCGGAGGCCGAGGAGCCCGGCGCGGCAATGGTCGTGGTGCAGCCACGGGGCGTGCAGTCGGTGGTGCTTCGCGGCCGAGCCGAAGTCCCAGATGTAGGGGTCGCCGTTGCCGGTCAGGAGCGAGTAGCGCGTGAGCTTGTCGCGCGCCCACTCGCCGATCACCGTGCTGGTCGTGTAGCGGATGTTGTGCTGGTCGAAGCACAGGAGCGCGCCCAGCCCGCTCCCCGCCAGCGCCGCGCGCGTGCGCGCGAGCCGGTAGTCGTGCAGCCGCCGGAAGT
>JAKLIE010000420.1 GCA_022709775.1 Pseudomonadota bacterium | reverse complement strand
GCGCGAGAAGTCGCGCAGGAAGCGCCGCGCGTCCGCCATGGCGGCGGAGCGGAGCTCGCCGTCGCCGTAGAGCATGAAGTCGGTCCACAGCGTGCTTCCGAGGAAGCGCACGCCGTCCACGACGAGCTCGTCGTCGTCGAGCACCCGGACCTTCGTGCGGGCGGCGAGCCGTCGCAGGTCGCGCAGCGTCGCCTCGATGCTCGACCCGTAGAACTCGTGGTTGCCCGGCACGTAGAGCACGGGCTTCCCGAGCCCCGCGGCCCAGGCGATCGCTTCGCGCGGACGCGCGATGTCTCCCGCCAGCACGATAAGGTCCGCGTCCGTCGCCGGAATCGGCGGGACGCCGCCCGAGAGGTGCAGGTCGGAGAGGATCTGGAGACGCACGGCTGCCTCGACGCGCGATGGGCGCCACGATATGATGCACCATGCCCGGCAGAAAACCGCGCCCGTCTGCGCCCGCGATGACGAAGGACGAGTTCGAGGCGCTCGCGCAGTTCCGCTACGATCTGCGACGGTTCCTCCGCTTCAGCGAGCAGGCGACGCACGAGCACGGCGTCACGCCCCTGCACTACCTGCTCCTGCTGCAGATCAAGGGCTATCCCGGCCGCGACTGGGCGACCATCACCGAGCTGGCGGAGCGCCTGCAGGCGAAGCACCACGGCGTGGTCTCGCTCGTGACCCGCTGCGAGTCCGCGGGGCTCGTCCGGCGGAGCACGAGCACGGAGGATCGCCGTCGCGTCGAAGTCCGGCTGACCGCGAAGGGAACGAAGCTCGTCGAGCGGCTCGCGAACCTCCATCGCCTCGAGCTCATGTCGTTCCGCGACGTCTTCCACGTCTCCGGCGTGACGGCGCCGCGCGCGGACCGTTCCTGGCGCTGAGCGCGCCGCGCGACCGTCATCCGGCCGCCCCGGGCGCCTTCCGCCGCCATACGAGGCAGCGGTTGTTCGCCGGCATCGCGCGATCCTCGATCCGCTCCAGCCCCGCGCGGCGGGCGAGTTCGTCCACCGCCTCGACGTCGCGCAATCCCTGGTGCGGCGCCTTCGCCCTGAGCGATGCGTCGAACGAGGCGTTGCCCTCGCTCGTGTGGCGGCCGCCGACGTTGAACGGTCCGTAGATCGCGACCCTCACGTCCGTTGCCAGGATCGCGGGCAGTCCCGCGAACAAACGCTCGACCTCGGACCATCCCATGATGTGCAGCGTGTTCGCGCTGAACACCGCGTCGTAGCGGCGGGTCGGCCACGGGCCGTTCACGTCGAACGCGAAGGGCGCCGGCGTGTTGGGCAGCGCCGCCTCGTCGAGCCAGAGCCGGATGCCCGGGAGATTCTCATCGCGGTCCGAGCACTGCCAGACGAGATGCGGCATCGCCGCGGCGAAGTGCACGGCGTGCTGCCCGGTCCCGCTGCCGATCTCGAGCACCTCGCGGCGGTCGGCGAAGTGCTCGCGCAGCACGGCGAGAATCGGCTCGCGGTTGCGATCGCAGGCAGGGGCGAAGGGCTTGTCCATCGCGATCCGGCCGGTCGGGCCGGCGGGAGCCTCCATTGTCGCCGAACGGCGGCTTTGCACAATGGACGCGGCGTCGCACCGATCCCGAGCTCACGGCCGCCGCGTCGCCGAAGAGCGCAGTCGGCGAAGGCACGCGCGGCGATTGCACTCCGGCCGGGAGGCGTGTTCAATCGAGCCCATGGCGCCGGCGCCCGCGGCGCTTCATGGATCCACGCGCGCAAGGAGGCATCGATGGCCCGGTTGACCGTCAACGGCAAGGTCCGCGAGTTCGAGGCCGAGCCGGATACGCCGCTGCTCTGGGTGCTGCGCGAGCAGCTCGGGCTCACCGGCACCAAGTACGGATGCGGCGTGGCGCAGTGCGGGTCCTGCACCGTCCACGTCGACGGCGTCGCGGTGCGCAGCTGCGTGCGTCCGGTCTCGACGCTCGGCGAGGCCGAGAAGATCGTGACGATCGAGGGACTGTCGCCCACGGGTTCGCATCCGGTGCAGAAGGCCTGGGCCGCGCTCGACGTGCCCCAGTGCGGCTACTGCCAGGCGGGCATGATCATGGCCGCCGCGTCGCTGCTGCGCTCGACCCCGAATCCGACCGACGCCGACATCGACGCCCAGATGACCAACATCTGCCGCTGCGGGACGTACAACCGCGTGCGTGCCGCCATCAAGGCCGCCGCGAAGGGCGGCGACACGAAGAGCGCCGGACTCGCGATCCGCCACGCCGACGGGAGCACGACGTGACCCCGTCGATCTCGCGTCGCCGCTTCATCGTCGCGTCGGCCGCCGCCACCGGCGGCCTCGTCGTCGGATTCCACGTTCCTTTCGCGGGGCCCGCGAACGCGCAGGCAACCGCCGCGCCCGAGGTCAACGCCTGGGTCGTCGTGCAGCCGGACGACGTCGTCGTGATCCGCATCGCCCGCTCGGAGATGGGTCAGGGCACGCTGACCGGACTCGCGCAGCTGGTCGCCGAGGAGCTCGACTGCGATTGGGCGAAGGTGCGTACCGAGTTCCCGACGCCCGGACAGAACCTCGCGCGAAACCGCGCCTGGGGCAGCTTCTCGACCGGCGGCAGCCGCGGCATCCGCGAGTCGAACGAGTACGTGCGCAAGGGCGGCGCTGCCGCGCGGACGATGCTCGTGCAGGCGGCGGCGGACCGGTGGGGCGTGCCGGCG
>JAKLIE010000042.1 GCA_022709775.1 Pseudomonadota bacterium | reverse complement strand
CAGCAGCACGTTGAGCACGAACAGTTCCGACGAACGCTGGCGCGCGACCAGGTGGAACCACAGGCGCATCGGCGCCTGTCCGAGGAAGAGGATCACCGCCAGCGCCAGCGCGGCCTTCGCGGCGGCGATCGCCATCGCCATCGCCAGCTCGGGACCCGGCTTGCCGAGCGACGGGATCAGGATCAGGAACGCGACGACCGCGAGGTCCTGGAACAGCAGGATGCCCATCACGTCGCGCCCGTGAGGCGTCGCGAGCTCGCCGCGCTCGGCCAGCATCTTCGAGACGATCGCGGTCGAGCTCATCGCGAGCGCGCCGCCCAGCACGAGGCCGAGCTGCCAGCCGAAGCCGGCGAGCTGCACGGTGAGGGTCGCCGCGGCCGCCGTGACCGCGACCTGCGCGAGGCCCAGCCCGAACACCGCCCGACGCATCGCATTCAGCTTGGCGAGCGAGAACTCCAGCCCGACCGAGAAGAGCAGGAACACGAGGCCGAACTCGGCGACGTAACGCGTCGAATGATCGTCGGGAACCCAGCCCAGCGCGCGCGGGCCGACCGTCGCGCCGACGATCAGGTAGCCCAGGACCGGCGGCAGCCGCACGAGGCGGCACAGCACCACGACGACGACCGCCGCGGCGAGCAGCACGAGAATGAGGGGCAGCGCATGCAGCATGGCGTGACGGACCGCACGAACCCGGTTTCGCCGGAGCCCGACGTTAGCACGCCGGCGCCGGGCGTCGGCGGTCGCGCGGTCGCGCGGGACGCGTCCGGAACCGCGCGCCGACCGCGCCCTCTATACTTGCGGCGATGAGCGCATCCCCCTCCCCGTCCCCGCCCGGCGTCGTCGCCGTCCGGGCGCTCGCGCTCGCGCGCGACGTGCTCGCGACAGAGGCGCGCGCGATCGACGCGCTCGCCGGCCGGCTCGGGGCGTCGTTCGTCGACGCCGTCGACCGGCTCTACCATTGCCGCGGCCGGGTCGTCGTCTCCGGACTGGGCAAGTCCGGGCACGTCGCGCGCAAGCTCGCCGCGACGCTCGCATCGACCGGCACGCCGGCGTTCTTCGTGCACCCGGCCGAGGCGCAGCACGGCGACCTCGGCATGATCACGCCCGACGACGTCGTCGTCATGCTGTCGAACTCGGGCGAGACCGACGAGCTCGTGACGCTCGCGCCGCACGTGAAGCGGCAGGGCGCCGCGATCGTCGCGATCACGGGCAACGAGCGGAGCACGCTCGCCGCGGCGGCGGACGTGCACCTCGACGCGGCGGTCGACGCCGAAGCCTGCCCGCTCGGGCTCGCGCCCACCGCGAGCACGACCGCGGCGCTGGCGCTGGGCGACGCGCTCGCGCTCGCGCTGCTGGACGCGCGCGGATTCTCGGCCGAGGATTTCGCGCGCTCGCACCCGGGCGGCTCGCTCGGCCGGCGCCTGCTCACGCGCGTGTCCGACGTGATGCGGAGCGGCCCGGCGCTGCCGATCGTGCGAAGCGGCGCCACGCTCACCGAGGCGATCGTCGAGATGGGCGGCAAGGGCATGGGGATGACGGCGGTCGTCGACGCCGCGAATCGGGTCGTCGGCATCTTCACCGACGGCGACCTGCGCCGCGCCGTCGCCCGCGTGCGCGACGTCGCCGCGGCGCGCGTCGACGACGTGATGACCCGCTCGCCGCGCACGATAGCGGCCGACCGGCTCGCCATCGACTGCGTCGAGCTGATGGAGACGCCGCCCAGGGTCTCGCAGCTGCTCGTCGTCGACGGCGATGGCGCGCTGGCCGGCGCGCTGCACCTGCACGACCTGTTCCGGGCGCGCGTCGTGTGACGATGGACGCGTCCCCGGCCGCCCCGCCTGCCTCCGGCGCGGTCGACGCCGCAGTGGAGGCGCGCGCGCGCGCAGTCCGCCTTCTCACGTGCGACGTCGACGGCGTGCTGACCGATGGTCGCATCTACGTCGACGACGAGGGGCGCGAGACGAAGGCGTTCCACGCGCTGGACGGCGTCGGCCTCAAGCGGCTGAAGGCGGCGGGCGTCGAAGTCGCGTGGATCACCGGCAGCGCCTCCGCCTCGGTAGCGCATCGCGCGCGGGCGCTCGGCATCGTCCATATGATCCGCGGGACCGAGGACAAGCTTCCCGCGTGGGAGCGCCTGCGCGCCTCCCTCGGCCTGCCCGCGCGGGCCTGCGCGCACATCGGCGACGACCTGCCGGACGTGCCGATCCTGCGCGTCTGCGGCCTCGCGGCGAGCGTTCCGCACGCGCCCGACGAGGTGAGGCGCCACGCGCACTACGTGACGCGCCGCGCGGGCGGCCACGGCGCCGCGCGCGAGCTGGCCGAGCTCATCCTGGCGGCGCAGGCCCCGCGGACGCGCGAAGGATGAGCGGCGAGGACGGCGGCCGGATCGCCCGCGCGCCCGCCGGCGTCGCGACCGGTTGCGATGCGCCGCCGTTTCGCCCACGCTATCGGCTCTGACCCCCGACCCCCGCGATGGACCGCACCCGCCACCTGCTCGACCGGATGACCGCGTGGTCGCCCGTGCTGCTGCTGGGCGGCCTCGCGGCGCTGACCTACTGGCTCGACGCGCAGATCCAGGCGCCGACCGGCAACCGCACCGGCGCGCCGCGCCACGAGCCGGACATGTACATCGAGAACTTCCGCGCGGTGAGCCTGGGGGCCGACGGCAAGCCGCGCCAGTCGATCTCCGCGAAGCGCGCCGAGCACTTCGGCGACGACCAGACCACCGAACTCGTCGGACCCCGCGTCGAGCTGACGGAGCCGGGCCGGCCGCTGCTCGCGCTCACCGCGCAGCACGGGAAGCTGTCCGCCGACCGCGAGACCGCGACGTTCCGCGGCGACGTGCACGCCGTGCGCGACTCGCCCGCGGGCGGCGCGGCCGACGGCACTCCCGGCGGCCGCTTCACGCTGCGGACCGAGGAGCTGCACGTGCAGACCCGGCAGCAGCACTTCACGACCGACAAGGCGGTGACGATCGAGGAGCCGCGTGGCATCATCCGGGGGGTCGGGCTCGAGTTCGACAACGTCGCGAAGACCGCGGTCCTGAAGGGCCGGGTCAGCGGCACGATGCAACCCGGGCCCGCGCCCACGACAACGCCGTGAATCCCGCCCCCCGCCTCCTCGCGGCGCTCGCGCTCGCGTCGCTCGTCGCCGCCGCGTCCGCGGAGACGGGCGACCGCGAGAAGCCGATCAACTTCTCCGCCGACCGCGGCGACCTCAACTACGAGACGAAGGTGGGCAAGCTCGACGGCAGCGTCGTGCTGACGCAGGGCACGATCACCGTGCGCGCCGACCGGCTGACGTTCAGGCAGAACCCCGACAACTCGATGCAGGTCACGGCGTTCGGCAATCCGGTGTCGTTCCGGCAGAAGCGCGACGGCAGCGACGAGTACTACGAGGGATTCGCGCAGCGCATCGAGTACGACGGAGCGAAGGATCTGCTCGAACTGTTCGACCGCGCGCTGCTCAAGCGCGGCACCGACGAGATCCGCAGCAACTACATCTCGTACAACTCGAAGACCGAGCTGTTCACCGCCGAGGGGCGGCCGGACGCGCCCGCCGCCACCGCCGGACCGGGCGCGCGAGTGCGCGGCATGTTCCAGCCGCGCGAGGGCGCGGGCGTTCCGGGCAAGGCGCCCGAGAAGGCGTCTCCGAAGGGATCGGTCCCGGCGAAGGCGCCGGCGGCGCTCAGGCCCGCAGGCGAGCCCCCGTCCAAGTGAGCCAGCTCACCGCGTCGCACCTGCGCAAGCGCTACAAGGCGCGCACCGTTGTCCACGACGTCTCGCTCGAGGTCGCGAGCGGCGAGGTCGTGGGCCTCCTCGGCCCCAACGGCGCGGGCAAGACGACGTGCTTCTACATGATCGTCGGGCTGGTGCCCGGCGACGGCGGCACGATCGCGCTCGACGGTGAGGACCTCTCGCGCCTCGCGATCCACCAGCGCGCGCGGCGCGGCCTTTCGTACCTTCCGCAGGAGGCGTCGATCTTCCGCAAGCTCACGGTCGCCGAGAACGTGCGCGCGATCCTGGAGCTGCAGGAGTCCGATCCCGACGCGATCGCCAATCGCCTCGACGCGCTGCTGGAGGACCTGTCGATCTCCCACCTCGCGGGCGCGCCCGCCGTGTCGCTCTCGGGCGGCGAGCGCAGACGCTGCGAGATCGCGCGCGCGCTCGCGACGCGCCCGCGATTCATCCTGCTCGACGAGCCGTTCGCGGGCGTCGACCCGATCGCGGTGCTCGACATCCAGCGCATCATCGGCTTCCTGAAGGAACGCGAGATCGGCGTCCTGATCACCGACCACAACGTGCGCGAGACGCTCGGGATCTGCGACCGCGCCTACATCATCAACGAGGGCAGCGTGCTGGCCTCGGGCGCGCCGGACGAGATTGTCTATAATGAGTCCGTGCGCAAGGTCTATCTCGGCGAGCATTTCCGCCTGTAGTCGTCCCGGCTTGATGAAGCCCACGCTCCAGCTCAAGCTCTCGCAGCACCTCACGCTGACGCCGCAGCTGCAGCAGTCGATCCGGCTGCTGCAACTCTCGACGCTCGAGCTCAACGCCGAGGTCGAGCGGATGCTGCAGGAGAACCCGCTGCTCGAGAAGAGCGACGAGGACGAGGAAGGCGGCGGGGCCGACGCGAGCGCGGGCACCGCAGCCGCCCCGGCCGAGGCGCCGGAGACCGTCCGCGCCGCGGAAGCGGAGGAGGAGCGCGCGGACGAGCCGGTCGACACGGCCGATGCCGCCGAGCGCGGCGTGCCCTCGAACGAGGTCGAGTTCGCCGAGGAAGGCGGCTTCGGCGACGGAGACTGGGGAACCGCCCCCGCCGCCGACGACGACGACGAGTTCTACCCGCAGCAGGTCGCGTCGTCGACGCTGCGCGATCATCTCGTGTCGCAGCTCGGGATGCTTTCGCTGCCTCGGCGCGACCGGCAGCTCGTCGCGGCGCTGATCGACGCGGTCGACGACGACGGCTTTCTGACGAGCTCGCTCGACGAGCTCGTCGAGCTCTTTCCCGACGAGCTCGACATCGATCTCGACGAGCTGTCGATCGCGCTGCGCTACCTGCAGAGCTTCGAGCCGGCGGGCGTCGGCGCGCGCAACCTCGGCGAGTCGCTCGCGCTCCAGCTCAAGGCGCTTCCGGAGTCGACGCCCTGCCGCGCCGCGGCGCTCAGGGTGGTCGAGACGCACCTGGATCTCCTCGCCAACCGGGACGTCACGAGGCTCAAGCGCGTCCTGCAGTGCGACGACGCGACCGTGCGCTCGATCCGGGAGCTCGTCCGCACGCTCAACCCGCGGCCCGGCTCGGCGTTCGCGAAGGCCGAGGCGAACTACGTCGTCCCCGACGTGGTCGTGCGCAAGCTGCGCGGCCACTGGAGCGCGTCGCTCAACGAGGCGGCGATGCCCAAGCTGCGCGTCAACCGGATCTACGCCGACATCCTGGCGCGGAGCCGCGACGCGTCGAACCAGCAGCTCGCCGCGCAGCTGCAGGAAGCCAAGTGGCTGATCCGGAACGTCCAGCAACGGTTCGACACGATCCTCCGCGTCGCGCAGGCGATCGTCGAGCGCCAGCGGCGATTCTTCGAGCACGGCGAGGTCGCGATGCGTCCGATGGTGCTGCGCGAGATCGCCGACATGCTGGGCCTGCACGAGTCGACGATCTCGCGCGTGACGACGCAGAAGTACATGCTCACGCCGCGCGGGACCTACGAGCTCAAGTATTTCTTCGGCAGCCACGTCGCGACCGACACCGGCGGCGCGGCATCGGCCACCGCGATCCGCGCCCTGATCAAGCAGCTGATCGGCGCCGAGGATCCGAAGACGCCGCTGACCGACAGCAAGATCGCGGAGGTGCTGGGCGAGCAGGGCATCCTGGTCGCCCGCCGCACCGTCGCGAAATACCGGGAGGCGCTTTCGATTCCTCCCGTCAACCTGCGCAAGTCGCTGTAGCGGATGAGCCCGCGTAGCGGCGTGCGCGCAAGCAGAGCCGTCCGGAAGGAGTGCGCATGAACCTGAACCTCACCGGCAATCACCTCGAGATCACGCCCGCGATCCGCGACTACGTCGTTGCGAAGCTCGACCGCGTCACGCGCCATTTCGACCACGTGATCGACGTCAACGTCGTGCTGTCGGTGGACAAGCTTCGACAGAAGGTCGAGGCGAACCTGCACATCCGGGGCAAGGACATCCACGCCGAGGCGATCGAGCCCGACATGTACGCGGCGATCGACGCGCTGGCGGACAAGCTCGACCGGCAGGTGCTGAAGGCGAAGGAGAAGCGCGTGGCGGACCGCCACGACGGCGCCGCCGTCAAGCGCGATCCCGCCGCGTGGGCGCCGGAGACCGGCGGTCGATGAGCGGCGTCGCCGCGTCGGCGAGGGGCCCCGTGGCGCAGCCACGGGGATCGACGACGCGCGCCTGCGATCGCCGCGGCGGCCGACGCTCGACGCTCCATCCCCCGTCGACGGGCCGGAGAGGCCGCGGCGTCGCCGCGTCGGCGAGGGGCCCCGTGGCGCAGCCACGGGGATCGACGACGCGCGCCTGCGATCGCCGCGGCGCATCGCGTGTAGAATCGCCGACCGGTCCGAATGCCGCTGCCGGCGACGCGCCCCTCCGCCGGGGTCCGCCGGCAGCGTCTCCCGAGCCATGAACCGCATCGCAGAGCTTCTTCCCCCGTCCAACGTCGCCGTCGGCGTCGATGCCGCGAACAAGCGCGACCTGTTCGCGTCGGTCGCGGGGATCTTCGAGGCCAGCGGCGGCGTGGCCCGCGCGACGGTCGTCGATGCGCTTTCGGCGCGCGAGAAGCTCGGCTCGACCGGCCTGGGCCAGGGGATCGCGATTCCCCACGGCAGGATCAAGGGACTCAGGGACGCGCGCGGCGCTTTCGTCCGGCTCGCGCAGCCGATCCCGTTCGACGCTCCGGACGGCCGCCCGGTCAACCAGGTTTTCGTGCTGCTGGTGCCCGAGCAGGCCACCGAGCAGCACCTCGAGCTCCTGTCGGAACTCGCGCAGATGTTCAGCGAGCGATCGTTCCGGGAGCGCCTCGCCGTGGCGCCGGATGCCGCGGCGACGTGGTCCGCCATCCGGGACTGGGCGCCGGTCGCCTGACCGGACTGCGCCGCGCCCGATGTCCGCCGACACCCATCTGCGGCAGGTCAGCGTCGAGCGGCTCGTGATCGACAACCAGGACCGCCTGGGCCTGCGCTGGGTCGCGGGGCGCGACGGAGGCAATCGCGTGCTCACCGGCGAGGCGGCCCTGAAGCCGACCGTCGGGCAGGTCGGGCACATGAACTTCATCCACCCGTTCCGCGTGCAGCTCCTCGGCGCCGCGGAGATCGCCTACCTGAAGGGGCTGCCCGCGGGCGAGCTCGGCGCCGCGATCGACCGGCTGTTCGAAGGCGACCTGGTCGCGATCGTCGTCGCGAACGGCGAGGCGGTGCCGTCGGATCTGGCGAGGAATTGCGAGGCGCACCACGTACCGCTGCTCGCCTCGCCGCAGCCTTCGCCGCACGTGGTCGACGTGTTCCGCCTCTACCTGTCGCGGGTTCTGGCGGAGTCGACGACGCTGCACGGCGTGTTCCTCGACGTGCTCGAGATGGGCGTGCTGATCACGGGAGCGTCCGCGATCGGCAAGAGCGAGCTGGCGCTCGAGCTCATCTCGCGCGGCAACGGTCTCGTCGCCGACGACATCGTCGAGCTCTACCGGATCTCGCCGGACACCGTCGAAGGCCGATGCCCCGCGGTGCTGCGCGACTTCCTCGAGGTCCGCGGCATCGGCGTGCTCAACATCCGGACGATCTTCGGCGAGACCGCGGTGCGGCCGCGCAAGCTACTCAAGCTGATCGTGCACCTCGAGGACCACAGCCACGAGGCGTTCTCCGAGCTCGACCGGCTCAAGGTCGAGGCGAACTTCCAGGAAGTCCTCGGCGTGCCTGTGCGCCGCGTCACGATTCCCGTCGCGGCCGGGCGCAACCTCGCGGTGCTCGTCGAGGCGGCCGTGCGCAACTTCGTGCTGAACCAGCGCGGCATCGACAGCACGCTCGAGTTCATCGAGCGCCAGCAGAAGCTGATGGACGACCAGGGATCGGGTGTCGGTTGACGGGGACCCGACGCGCCGCGGCTCCGATGGCGGCGCGTAGGGCGCCGGCCACGGATTCGCCGACTCGACGACCCCGTGCGATCGCTCGCGCCCACCGACGCCTCCCGCCCCGCAGGCGCCCCGATCCCCGACTTCCGGTACCGGATACCTGATCCGTGGAACTGGTCCTGATCGGCGGCGTGTCGGGTTCGGGGAAGAGCGTGGCGCTCGCCGCGCTCGAGGACGCGGGCTACGACACGATCGGCAACCTCCCGGTCGCACTGGTCGTGCCGACCGTCGACCACCTCGCGCGCGCAGGCGAAGCCTCCCGCGTCGCGGTCGCGCTCGACGCGAAGGACGCGCCCGGGCTCCCCGGGATCGGCGCGACTATCGACGTGCTCAAGGCGCGCGGCTGGAACGTGCGCTTCGTGTTCCTCGACACGAAGGTCGAGACGCTGGTGAAGCGCTTCTCCGAGACCCGACGGCGGCATCCGTTCTCGAGCGACGAGCGCACGCTGATCGAGGCGATCGAGCACGAGCGCGGACAGCTCGCCGAAGCGAGGCTGCTCGGGACCGTGCTGGACACGAGCGACCTCCCCGCCGCCGCGCTGCGCAACTGGGTCAGGGACTTCGTGAGCGTCGACCCGTCGAAGCTCACGCTGCTGTTCGAGTCGTTCGGCTTCAAGCACGGCGTGCCGCTCGACGCCGACCTCGTGTTCGACGTTCGCTGCCTCGGCAACCCGCACTACGAGGCGAAGCTCGCGCCGCAGACCGGCAGGGATCCCGACGTCGTCGCGTTCCTCGAGGCGCTGCCCGAGGTCGAGCGCATGTACGGCGACATCTACCACTTCGTCGCGAGCTGGCTGCCCGACTACGCGCGCGACAACCGCAACTACCTGACGGTCGCGATCGGCTGCACCGGCGGGCGGCATCGCTCGGTGTATCTGGTGGAGCGGCTCGCGCGCGCGTTCGCGCAGCGTTACCAGGTGCTGCGCCGGCATCGCGAGCTCCACTGACGCGGCGGGCATGGCAACGACGCGCTCCGTCACGCTCGCGCTCACCGGCGCCTCGGGCATGCCCTACGGCCTGCGGCTGCTCGAATGCCTGCTCGCGGCGGGAACGACGGTCGGCCTCGT
>JAKLIE010000419.1 GCA_022709775.1 Pseudomonadota bacterium | reverse complement strand
CCGGGCTTGCGGTTCGCAGCGGCGTCGAAAGGCACCATCTCGACGTCGTCGCCGATGCCGTGCTGCTGCTTGAACGCGCGGAACGCGTGGTCCTCGACGAGGAACTCCTTCATCGAGTCGTCGGGCATGCGCTTCTTGCGCTTGTAATACCAGCTGAACGCGGGCTCGATGCCGTTCGACGCGTTGTCGGCGAACGCGAGCGAGATCGTGCCGGTCGGCGCGATCGACAGGAGGTGGCTGTTGCGGATGCCGTGCGTGCGGATCGCCTGCTTGATCTCCTCCGGCAGCCGCGACGCGAACCGCGGCGGTGCGAGGTAGGCTTTCGCGTCGAGCAGCGGGAACGATCCCTTGTCCTTCGCGATCTCGACCGACGACAGGTACGCGGCGTCGCGCATCTCCTCGGCGATCCGCGAGGCCGTCGCGCGCCCCTCGTCGGAGTCGTAGCGAAGCCCCAGCTCGATCAGCGCGTCGCCCAGGCCCGTGAAGCCCAGGCCGATGCGGCGCTTGGCCATCGCCTCGGCCTGCTGCTGGGCCAGCGGCCATGCGGTGACGTCGAGCACGTTGTCCAGCATCCGGATCGCGACGGTGACCGTCGCGGCGAAGCCGTGGAAGTCGAACCGCGCGTCGGGCGTGAACGGGAACTGCACGAAGCGCGTCAGGTCGATGCTGCCGAGGTCGCAGCAGCCGTACGAGGGCAGCGGCTGCTCGCCGCAGTTGTGCACCTCGAGGCCGTTCGCGTCGAACGCGTGGACGTCGGCGACGGTCACGTCGTACACCGGCTCGGTGCCGTCCTCGACGAGCGAGGCGACGGTAGCCGTGAAGCGCTCGCGATCGAGCGTGCGCTTGTACGAGGCAAGCGCGCGCTCGAGGCGCGCGGAATTCACCGAGTCCGCAAATCCGACGCGGTCGGCGAACACGGGAAGGTTGTCGCCGCTGATAACGAGCTCGTGTTGCGGAGCGGTCTCGTACGGCGCGAGGCCGCCGCGGCCGTCGGGCAGGTTGCGGACCTGCGCGCTGCGCCGCTCGCGATGGATCGTCGAGGCGATGCCGAGCCGGAGCAGCATGCGCTGCGCCGCCTGCAGCAGCGCCTCGTCGCTCTGCGCGAGCCGGACGCTGACGCCCTTGTCCTGCGTGCCCTGGACCGAGCCGTCCGCGTCGAACAGGCCGCGCAGCAACCCCCGGGTGAAGTTGCTGCCGCCGCGCTCGATCTCGGGGCTCAACGCCTTGCGTCCCGGGGTCATGCCCCACGCCTGCGCGAGCCTCGCCAGTGGCGCCGATGCCAGACGCATCTCTCCGCGCCCGGCGATCGGGCGCTGGAACCCGCGGAAGTCCGCGCGATGCTCGAGCGTGGCTGCGGCCGCCTCGGCCGCGGCGACGATGCCCGCGGCGCTCGCCGGTACGCAGGAACGCTCGCCATTGGCGACCGCCTTCCACTCCGGTGCCCAGACGGAGAGCACCGCCTTCTCGTGCTTCAGCGTGCCGTCGCCGACGAGCAGGCCGAGGAGATACCCCTCGGCCTCCGTGCCCTCGCCTTGCCATCCGTCGAGCGCGCGGTGGTCGTTCAGCACGAGCTCGTCGCCGGACGCGAGCTTCCCTGCCGCGACCCATTCGACTTCGCGCACCCAGCGCGTCCTGCGCGCGACGCGGCGGACGAGGTGGTCGGCGGTGAGCCGCAGCGCGTGGCCCTCGTGCGTCGTCAGCTTGAGGACCGGCTTGATCCCGGTCGCGAAGAAGCCGTCGCTCTCGACCTCGTGCGCTCGGCCATGGACGATCGCGGTGAACGCGGCGCCGACGAGCTCGCGCACCTGCCGCGGCCCGCCGCCGGTCATCACCCACGTGTCGGCGGTGACGCACGGGTTCGTCGCCTCGATCGTCTCGCAGTACGAGAGGTTGTTGTCGCGGTTGATCGTGTCGACGAACACCACGCCCGGCTCGGCGTGGTCGTACGTCGCGCGCATGATCTGGTCCCACAGCGCGCGCGCGCGCACCTTGCGGTACACCCACAGGTCGTCGTCGCGCTGGCGGGCGCCCGCGGCGAGCAGGTCGGGCGCGGGCGGGGCCTTGTGCACGAGCTCCCACTCGGCGTCGTCGCGCACCGCAGCGACGAACGCGTCGGTGACCGCGACCGAGATGTTGAAGTTGGAGAGCGCGCCCTGGTCCTTCGCGTGGATGAACGCCTCGACGTCCGGGTGGTCGCAGCGCAGGATGCCCATCTGCGCGCCGCGGCGCGAGCCCGCGGACTCGACCGTCTCGCAGCTCTGGTCGAACACGCGCATGTACGAGAGCGGTCCGCTCGCGCGGCTGTCGGTGCCGCGGACGTGCGCGCCCTGCGGCCGGATGGGCGAGAAGTCGTAGCCGACGCCGCCGCCGCGGCGCATCGTCTCGGCCGCCTCGTTGAGCGCCACGTAGATGCCGACGCCGCGCTCGTCGCCCGAGATGCTGTCGCCGACCGGCTGGACGAAGCAGTTGATCAGCGTCGCCTTGAGGTCCGTGCCGGCGGCGGAGTTGATGCGCCCGCCGAGGATGAAGCCGTTCTCCTGCGCGCGGTAGAATGCGTCCTCCCACTGGTCGCGCTCCAGCGGGGGCTCGATCGCGGCCAGCGCGCGCGCGACGCGGCGACGCACGGCCTCGATCGTGCGCTCTCCACCTTTCGCATATTTTTCGAGCAGGACCTCTT
>JAKLIE010000418.1 GCA_022709775.1 Pseudomonadota bacterium | reverse complement strand
GCGTGTCGATCGAGCGCGCATTCGTGCGCCAGGCGCGCGCCCTCGAGCGCAGGTTCAACGGCGGGAAAGCGGGGCAGGGCGCCGTCGCTGCCGCCATTGCGGTGGTCCCGCCGGTGGCGCTCGCCGCGGCGATCGGGTGGGCGCTCGACGCGGTGTACCCGATGGCAGGGTTCGCGTTCGACGTGCTGGTCCTCTACGTGCTGATGGGGTTCCGCCGCTTCAGCCACGCGGTGTCGGCCATCGTCGCCGCGTTCAAGGAGGGCGATCTCGAGGTGGCGCGACGCGTGCTGGGCAGCTGGCGCGGGCGCGTGTCGTCGGAGCTCGGGTCCGGCGACGTCGCGCGGATCGCCATCGAGCGCGGCCTGGTCGAGGCTTACCGGCAGGTCTTCGCGGTGCTGTTCTGGTTCGTCGTGCTCCCGGGGCCCGCCGGCGCGGTGCTCTACCGCGCCGTGGCGAGGCTCGGGCAGGAATGGTCCGAGGCGCCGCGAGGCGGTGACCTGACGCCGCTCGACCGCGAGCGCGAGGCCTTCGGCATGCCGGTGCGGCGGCTGCTCGCGCTGCTCGACTGGATACCGGTGCGACTGACGGCGATCGCGTTCGCCGCAGTCGGCGACTTCGAGGACGCGGTGGCGAGCTGGCGGACGCAGGCGGCAAGCTGGGCGCGCGAGGAAGGCGGCAAGTCGATGGGGATCGTGCTCGCGAGCGGTGCCGGGGCGCTCGGCGTCGTCCTCGGCGGCCCGCTGCCGTCGCCCGCGGGAGAGCCCGACTGGCGTCCCGAGCTCGGCACCGGCGACGCGGTCGAGCCCGAGGTGCTGCCGTCCGCGGCGGGACTCGTCTGGCGTGCGCTCGTGCTGTGGCTCGTCGTCATCCTGCTCGTTACGCTCGCGAACCTGCTGCCGTAGTCGGCGTCGGACGCGGTGCCCGGCACCGTGTCCGACACCGCGGTGACGCAGCGCGTTACCTGGACTTGTCCCGCGCGGCTTCGGCCTCGCGGCGCAGCGCGTGCAGCAGCGCGAGCCGTTGCGGAGCGATGCGGCCGTCGTCGACGGCGTCGCGTACGGCGCACCCCGGCTCGCGATCGTGGCGACAGTCGCGGAAGCGGCAACGACCGAGGAGCGGACGCATCTCGACGAACGCCTCCGGCAGCATCGCGGGATCGGCGTGGGCGATGCCGAACACCTTCATGCCCGGCGAGTCGACGATCCAGCCGTCGGCGTCTCCCGGCAGCATGAAGAGCGCCGTCTCGGTCGTCGTGTGCCGGCCGCTGCCCAGCGCGTCGGACACGTCGCCGATGCGCGCACGCGCGTGCGGGCAGAGCGCGTTGAGGATCGTCGACTTGCCCATCCCGGACTGGCCGATCAGCACGCTGCGCTCGCCCGCGACGATCCCCGCGAGCGATCCCGCGGAGCGCGTCGCTTCGCACTCGACGACCGGGTAGCCGAGCGAGCGGTAGGGCGCGAGCCTCGTCACGAGCGCGGGGAAACCCGGCAGATCGGCCTTGTTCGCGACGAGCACGAAGCGGCAGCGCTCCAGCTCGGCGGCGACGATCCATCGGTTGAGCAGGTTCTCGTCGACCGCGATGTCCGGCGCGACGACGCCGACGACCTGCGTGACGTTCGCCGCGAGCACCTTCTCGCGGAACGCGTCCGACCGGTACAGGAGCGAGCTGCGCGATTCGACCTTCTCGATGGCACCGCCGCCGGCGATGGGCGCCACCTGCACGCGGTCTCCGCAGGCGACGACGGTGCGGCGGCCCTTCAGCACGCATTCGAGCGTGCCGCCCGCATCGAGCAGCACCGCGTAGTGGCGGCGCCAGGCGGCCACGACCAGGCCTGCTTCACGGGGCTTCACGCAGGGGGCTCCGAGATGCCCGCACCCGCGAGGGCCTCCGTGCGGGCGGCGCAGGCGAGGTCGTTCTGCGTGATCCCGGCCGCGTCGTGCGTCCACCAGGCCACCGTGCACCGGCCCCAGCCGACGCGGAGTTCGGGGTGGTGGTCGACCCGGTCGGCCATCTCGGCCACCGCGTTCGCGAAGGCCATCGTCCCGCGCCAGTCCGTGAAGCGGTACGCCTTGCGCAGCGCGCCGTCGTCCACGGTCCAGCCGGGCAATGCGTCGAGCGCCGCGCCGACGGTGCCGGGCGGGAGCTTCGACGCGCCGGCGCGGATCTCGAGCGCGGCGAGTGCCGCCGTCGTCGGTCTCGCCTCCGGCCCGGGCTTCATGCGCCGTAGGCCGCGGGCGTCGCGGTTCCGGCCGCCAGCGCCTCGAGGCGGGCCACGCGCAGCGCGGCCGGCGGGTGCGAATCGTGGAACGCCGAGTGCAGCGGATCCGGCGTCAGCGTCGCCGCGTTGTCCTCGTAGAGCCGGACGAGCGCCGACACCATCGCGCCCGCGGACGCCTGTTGCGCGGCGTACGCGTCCGCCTCGTACTCGTGCCGCCGCGAATACCACGATGCGATAGGCGCGAACAGGAACGTGAACACCGGCAGGACGAGGAAGAACAGCACCAGTGCAACGCCGGGACGCTCGGGCGACGGCGGCACGTAGAGGCCGCCGTAGAACCAGTCGGAGCGCGCGAGCCACGCCAGCAATGCGAAGAACGCAAGCGACATCGCGGCCGACCACGCGATGCGCTTCGCGATGTGCTTCAGCTTGAAGTGGCCGAGCTCGTGCGCGAGCACGGCC
>JAKLIE010000417.1 GCA_022709775.1 Pseudomonadota bacterium | reverse complement strand
ACGCCACCTGGCGGGCGCCTCGCTTCGCGCCGGCCACGCACGACGAGATCGAGGGGTTGCACGAGCACGCGGAGCGCACGCTCGTCGCGATGCGCTTCCTGCACCGCGAAATGCCGCGGCGCCTGATGCCGAGACTGCGGCGGCTGTTCGCGCGTGCGGGCCTCGAGAAGGAGGAGGTCGGCATCCTGCGCGGCATCCTCGCGCGCGTCGACCAGCTGATCGAGAGGCGTCGATGAGCGTCGCAGGCCGCGACGACCGTGCGCCGGGCGACGTCGCTTGCCGCAACTGCGGCGCCGACGCGACCGGCGCGTTCTGTCCGGCGTGCGGCCAGGAGACGGCGCTTCGGCTGCCGGGCGCGGGGAAGTTCATGCGCGAGGCAGCGGGGCGCTACGTCGCGTTCGACGGCCGGATGTGGCGAACGCTCTTCTCGCTCCTGTTCCGCCCGGGCTTCCTGACGCGTGAATACCTCGCGGGACGTCGCAAGCGCTACGTGCGCCCGGCGCGGCTCGTGCTCGTGCTCGCGATCGCGCTCTTCGCGACGGCGAGGCTCTCCGCCGACCCCGACGCGCTCGTCCAGATCGACGCCGACACGCCGGCGGCGGGCAGGAGCGAGGCGCCGGTCGCGTCGAAAGCCGCTCCGGCTCCGAAATCGCCGCCGCGGCCGGCCGGCCCCGCGAACGCACCGGGAAGCGCGCCGACCGGCGGCGACGACCACGCGCCTCTCACGATCGGAGGCGACGGCGCGGGACTGCGCATCGACGACGCGCTCAACATGCACCTCGTCGGCGTCGCGCTGCCGCTCTCCGACCGGATCGAGAAGCGCTTCGAGAACTTCAACCGGCTCGACCGCGCGCAGAAATCGCGCGAGATCGTGGGCGGCATGCTGCGCTACGGCCCGTACGCGCTCGTCGCGATGCTGCCCGCGTTCGCGCTGCTGATGCAGCTCCTCTATGCAGGGCGCAGGCAGCGCTATCCCGACCGCCCGCACCGCTATGCCGAGCACCTGGTCTACGGTGCCCACAACCACGCGTTCGTCGCCCTCGCCGGCACCCTCGCGCTGGCGATCCAGGCGGGGTGGGCGACCCTCGTCCTCGTCGGCTGGACGATTCTCTACCTGCTGCTGTCGATGCACGCCGTCTACGGCGGGCGATGGTCGGGCGTCCTCGCGCGCGGACTCGTCGCGCTCGTCGCCTACGTCGTCTTCTTCGCGCTCGCGGTCGCGGGGCTCCTGCTCGCCGCGGTCGTGCTCCGCTGATCGCGTCAGGACCGCGCGGTAAGCCACGCGAGGATGTCGCGTGTCGCCTCCTCGCGCACGTCGTCGAGGAACAGGTGGTGGTAGGCGCCCGGATAGGTCTTGAGCGTCTTGTCGCGCGAGCCGGCGAGCGCGTGCAGCGCGATCGTGCCGTCGGCCGGCACGACGCGGTCGGCGAGGCCGTGGAGCAGGAGCAGGGGCACGGCGATGTCGTCGGCGTGGTGCATCACGCGCTCGATCCCCGACAGCGTCGCCGCGGCGAGCGCCGGCGTGATCCGGCCGATCTGCATCGACGGGTCGGCGAGGTACGCCGCGAGCGCCCCGGAATCGCGCGCGATGCCGCTGACGTCGAGCCCGGGGTCGAGCCGCCAGTGGGGCGCCGCCAGCGCGAGCAGCGGCAGCAGGCGCTTCATCAGCGGCGACGCGCCCGTCGTGTCGAGCGCCGGCGCCGCGGCGACCACGCCGGCGAGCGACTCGTGCGGCTTCAGCGCCGAGGCGATCGCGAGGAGGCCGCCCAGGCTTCCGCCGATCACGAACACCGGGCGACCCTGCGCGTCGTCCGCCGCGACATCGACGGCCCGCGCGACGTCCTGCTCGAGAACCGCGAAATCGCGCGCATAGAGCCGCGGCCCGTCCGATGCGCCGTGGCCCCGAAGGTCGAACGCGAGAACGGCGTAGCCGCTCGTGGCGAGCTTCTCGTAGAACGGCACGTACGGCAGGGCGCGACGATGCTCGCCCAGCCCGTGCACGAATACGACGTGCGCGCGCACTTCGCGCGGGGGCACCCATCGCTCGGTGGCGAGGTGCACCCCGCCCCCCGTCTCGAGCGCGTGCGTGGCGTTCATCGGCCGCGGCGCCGGCCGCGCGTCAGGTCAGCAGGCGGACGAGCCACAGCGAAAGGATCGGAAATGCAACGAGCAGCACGACGCGCACCGCGTCGGAGATCAGGAACGGGACGACGCCGCGGAACGTCTCGGCCATCGGCACGTCGCGTGCGAGGCTGTTGATGATGTAGACGTTCATGCCGACCGGCGGCGTGATGAGCCCGATCTCGACGACCATCAGTGCGAGGATGCCGAACCAGATGGCCTTCTCGGTCGGGTCGAGACCGTGGAAGTCCATGCCCATCACCATCGGCAGGAAGATCGGCACCGTCAGCAGGATCATCGACAGGCTGTCCATCAGGCAGCCGAGCACGACGTAGATGCCCATGATCACCGCGAGCACCGCGAGCGGCGGGAGCCCGAGGCCCACGACCCAGCTCGCGAGCTCGCCGGGCATCTGCGTGAGCGCGAGAAACACGTTCAGGACATCCGCGCCGAGCAGGATCAGTAAGATCATGCCGGCGGCCTCGGCGGTGCCCGCGAGGCACTCGAAGAATGGCTTCCACCGCATGCCCCCCAGCCACACGGCGAAGAAGAGGGCGCCGACG
>JAKLIE010000416.1 GCA_022709775.1 Pseudomonadota bacterium | reverse complement strand
GCGGTGGATGCGCGCGTAGCGGTAATCGATCAGCGTGTTGATGTTGCGGTCGGCGATCGCGTGGATGGTGCCGCCCCGGCCGCCGTCGCCGCCGTCGGGGCCGCCGCGCGGCACGAACTTCTCGCGGCGGAACGACGCGGCGCCGTTGCCGCCGTCGCCCGCGTGCACTTCGATCACCGCTTCATCGACGAATTTCACGACGCGCTCCGACGATAGAGGACGAACTTCTCGGACTCGTCGCCGCGGCGCCGGCCCTCCCAGACCTGCGTCCAGCCCCCGGGGACCGGTGCGTCGAAGTCGTTGCGACCCAGCTGCACGAGCAGGAGCGCGCATTCCGCGCCGCGGCCGGCCTCCTCGCGCATCGTCTCGAGCTGCGCGAAATACGCGAACAGCGCGCGCTGCGCTCCCCCGAGATTGCGGCTCGCGACGCAGGCGCCCTCGGGAAGCTGCGTGCGCAGCGCCTCGGCGACGACGCGGTAGCTGCGCCGCGAGTCGAGATAGGGCAGCCAGATCGTCGAGACCAGCGTCCAGAGCAGCACCATGCCGATCGCCCAGTTCAGCACCGCGCGGCGATTGGAGCGGCGCGCGGGCCGCACCATCGCGATCCACAGCAGCGTCATGCCGAGCGCCGCGAGCATCGCCCACAGCTTGAAGGTCGGGCGGAAGCCGATCTCCGAGTCGCGGAACATCCGCGCCGCCGAAAGCGACATGCCGTGCATATAGGAGTCGATCCAGATGCCCCACACGACCATCGCGGCGAGCCCGAAGGTCAGGATGCCGAACCAGTCGAGGGCTCCGGACAGCCCGCGCTTCAGCGAATCGACCTCGAGCGCGCCGACGAGCGCGAGCGGCACGAGCAGCGGCAGGACGCCGATCAGCTTGGGTTCGCGCTCCAACGACAGCGACACGAACACGACCAGCGCGAGAACGCCCGGGAGCACGATGCCCGCGTCGCCCATCCCGCCGTTGAAGCCGCGTCCGCGGATCCACAGCGTCCAGAGCGCCAGCGGCAGCGCCGGCCACGCGAACCACGGGAGGTTCTTCACGACGTAGAGCGGGTCGAAGCCGCTGCCGGCGGCGGGTGCGAAATATTCTCGCCAGTTCTCGGCGACGGTCCACGCCGCGTGAATGTCCGGCGAGCGTTGCGCGAGCGCGATCGGCCACGCGGCGGACAGCGGCAGCGCGACCGCGACCGCGATGCCGACGGTCGCGAGATGCGCCTTCGTGCGCCAGGTCGCCGAGGCGAGCGGCAGGATCGCGGCGGTGGCGAGCATCCACAGCGGAACCGCGTAGCCGCGCGACAGGAATCCGATCGCGATGCCCAGCCCGAGCGCGATGCCGCCGGGCACGGGCCGGCGCAGCGCGAGCGCGAGCCCGTAAACGCCGACCGCGACGCCGGTCGCGAGACCGAGCTCGGCGGAGAGCACGTGAGCGCGCTCCCAGAATCCGATCGAGCCGATCAGGATCAGCACGGGGATCCAGCGGAAGGCACGGCCGTTGAGCTCCCGGCAGGCGAGCGACGAGCAGGCGAGGATCGCCAGGAGCAGGAGGCCGGCGGCGAGGCGCGCGGCGTTGTGGGGCGCGAGCGGCGGCGCGAAGACGCGCATCGTCGCCGCGGCGATGGCGGGGACGAGCGGCCCCGCCTCGAGCCAGGGCTCGCCGGCGAGGTGCGGCACGACGACGTCGCCGGTGCGCGCCATTTCGAAGGCGACGCCGAACGTGGTCGCGTCGTCGTTCTTCCACGGGTCGTGCCCGATCAGGCCCACCACGATCCAGAGGAGGCACAGCAGCACGAGCGCCGCCTGCTTGGCGGCGCGGCGCGGCCCCGAGGGGGACACCGATTCGGGGTCGAGCGGCTCGGGGGGGGCGGACCGGGGCGCACGCATGCTGCGCATCGTACTTTCCGCGGCACGAACGAAAAAGGCAGCCGAAGCTGCCTTTTTCGCGGGCGCGTCTCCGCTCGTCACGCGATCACGAGCGCGCGGCCGCGGGCTTGGCTTCCGCCTTGGTCGCCGACTTGTTGCCGTAGCGCTGGCGGAACTTGTCGATGCGGCCGGCGGTGTCCATCACCTTCTGCTTGCCCGTGTAGAAAGGATGGCAGGCCGAGCAGACTTCGATGTGCACGGGCTTGACGACGGACGAGCGCGTCTCGAACGTGTTGCCGCAGCTGCACGTCACCTGGATCGCCTCGTACTTGGGGTGAATGCCGGTCTTCATGGTTGTCCTTTCGTCGCGCGGGCGCTCGTTCGCGCCCTGCCGCGGGCCGGGCCGCCACGCGGATCCCCAGCGGATCCACGCCCCTGCGGCGCGAAGCCGAGAATTATGGAGCCAAACGCCTGCCGAGGCAAGCCCCGCGCCGGTCTCCGGCAACGACCCCGAGACGGGAATCCATCATGCATTCAGCGACTTGGCGAGAATTCGCCCCATTCCGACGATCGGGCACCGGCAGGCCACGGCCGAATTCGAGCGCGGTCGTCGGGACGAAGCGCGGGTAGCGCTGTCGGCTACCCTCTGCGCATGCTGTCGAAGAAATGAACGCCGGAGCGGGGAAGCAGGGGCCCCGCTCGCGAAGCGGACGGGGATGCGACCCCGGAGGCGTTCGGCGGAATTCGAGCGCGCCGCGGGGCCGAAGCGCGGAAGTCGCTGCGCCTACCCTCTGCGCATGCTGTCGAAGAATTCCGCGTTGT
>JAKLIE010000415.1 GCA_022709775.1 Pseudomonadota bacterium | reverse complement strand
GCCCGCCCGCGGTCCCGCGGGCGGGCGCCTGCGCCGATCACGCGAGCGTGATCACGGCCTCGAGGTACTGCCCCGGCACGACGAGCGACGAGGAGCCCGCGACGTTGTGCCGCTCGAGCAGCGCGACGAGGTCGGCCCCGAGCGCCGCCTGCCCGGCCGCATCGAGCGCCAGGAACGCCTTGTGCGTCGGCCCGTACCAGCGCCGGAACACGTCGACGAAGTGCGCGGCCGAGCGGTAGCGGAACATGAAGTCGCGACGCTTCGCATCGATGCGCGCCGCGCGACGGCCGAAGAGCTCGACCAGGTGCGGCTCGGCACCCCAGCGCATCGGCGAGACGAGGCCCGCCGGCGGCGGCACGTGCGCGCCGACGACCTTGAACATGTCGCCGAGGAAGCCTTCCGGCGTCCAGCTCGCGAGCCCGATGCGCCCGCCGGGTCGCACGACGCGCGCGAGCTCCCGGGCCGCGCGCGGATGGTCGGGCGCGAACATGACGCCGAACGTGGACAGCGCCACGTCGAAGCTCGCGTCGTCGAACGGCAGCGCCTCGGCGTCCGCGACGCGGAACGTCACGTCCAGCCGCTCGGCGAGCGCGCGCTCGCGCCCCTTGTCGAGCAGCGCCGGCACGTAGTCGGTCGAGGTCACCTCGGCGAAGCGGCGCGCCGCGGCGAGCGTGGCGTTGCCGTTGCCGGCGGCCACGTCGAGCACGCGCTCGCCCGCGCGCACGTCGGCGGCTTCGGCGAGCGTCTCGCCGACGATCTGCAGCGTGGTGCCGACGACGGCGAAGTCGCCGCTCGCCCAGGTCGCCTGCTGGCGGGTCTTGATCGCGGCGAGGTCGATGCCGGTCTGCGCCGGGGACGCGCGGGCGGCGCCCCCGCGCTCCGGGGCCGTCGCAGCGCTCGTTGCGGTATGCGTGGTCATGATGGACTCCGTGGATTCGTGTGTCGTTGGGGGAGGATCGCCGCGCGAGCCCGTCGCTCGCGCGGACGACACGCATGGTGCGCAACCCCCGCGCTTGACGCCCGGCCGCACGTCGTCGAGACTTGATCGTGCGTCCGTCCCTGCGAACGCAGCCGATCGATCGTCCGCGCGACCTGACCGACCGTCCGAGCCCCCCTCGCCGCCATGGCGCCGCAGACGCCCGGCGCGCCCCCCGCCCCGGGCGCGCCCGATCCCCTCTCCGACGTCCTGCGGGCGGTACGCCTGCGCGGCGCGACGTTCTACTACGTGAGCTGTCGCGACGACTGGGTCGCCGAGGCGCCGCCCGCGCGCAGGATCGCCGCCACGGTCCTGCCCGGCGCCGAGCACGTGCTCGCGTACCACATGGTCGCCAAAGGCGGCGGCTGGGCCGCGACCGAGGGCGTACCGCCGGTCCGGCTCGCCACGGGCGACATCGTGATGTTCCCGCGCGGCGACGCGCACGTGATGTCGAGCGCGCCGGGACTCCGCGCGGAGGCGACCGACGACGCGTGGGTCCATGCGACCGCGCGCGATCCCAAGCCGATCCCGGTCACCTACTACCGCGGCGTGGTCGAGCCGGGCGCCGCGCTTCCGGTCGACGAAGCGAACGCGGTCCTCGTGTGCGGCTTCATCGGCTGCGACCTCAAGCCCTTCAATCCGCTGATCGACGCGCTGCCGCGGATGATGCGCGTGGCGGCGGGCGGCGGCGAATGGGTCGGCAGCCTGCTTCGCCAGGCCGTCGCCGAGTCGCGGGAGCGCCGCGCGGGGAGCGACGCGCTGCTCGAGCGCGCGAGCGAGATGATGTTCGTCGACGCGACGCGACGCTACCTCGACACGCTTCCCGACGAGGCGACCGGGTGGCTCGGAGGCCTGCGCGACCGCCATGTCGGCCGCGCCCTGGGCATGCTCCACGCGGAACCTGCCGAGCCCTGGACGCTCGACGCGCTCTCGCGCCGCGCCGGGCTGTCGCGCTCGGCGCTGCACGACCGCTTCACGCACTTCGTCGGCTTGGCCCCGATGCAGTACCTGGCGCGCTGGCGGATGCAGCTCGCGGCGGCGCGGCTGCGCGCCGGCCACGACACGATCGCCACGATCGCGCTGGACGTCGGCTACGAGTCCGAGGCGGCGTTCTCCCGTGCCTTCAAGCGGCTCTGCGGGGCCGCCCCGTCCGCATGGCGGCGCAACGACGCCCGGGCGTCGCCCGCGCGCACCGTGCCGGAGTCGCGCTGACGCGGTCGCCGGCGCCTACCGCGAGAACCGCCCGTCCGACGCGACGATCACCGTGTCGACGAACGACGAGCCGGCGTGCGCCCCCGGCCGATACCGCACCAGCATCCCGCCGACGTCGACCGTTCCGAGGCTCTCCATCGCGCGCTGGATGCCGCCGCGCGTCAGGTCGCGACCTGCGGCGCGCAGGCCGGCGACCAGCACCTTCGCGCCGATGTAGCCCTCGAGCCCGGAGAACGAAGGCTCCGTCGCGGGCGCGTACTTCGCGAGCGCCTGCTGGTACTCCTTGACGACGGGGACCGCGACGCCCCAGGGGAACGGCACCACCTGCGTGAATATCAGTCCCTTGCCTTCGGGCCCGAGCTCGCGCGCCATCTGCGCGGCGCCGGAGTTCACCGCCATGAACATCGGGTGGAGACCCTTCGCGCGGAGGGCCTTGATGATCGCCACGTAGACCGAGTAGGAGCCGTGGTTGAACACGGCGTCGACGCGCGCGGCGCCGATCGCATCGGCG
>JAKLIE010000414.1 GCA_022709775.1 Pseudomonadota bacterium | reverse complement strand
CGACCGGATCGTCGCGGGGATGGAGGACGCGTTCGCCCTGGTCCGCGCCGAGCGTCGCGTCCTGCCCCGCGCCGTGAATCTCGTCTCGGGGCCCTCGCGCACCGGCGACATCGAGCAGACGATCGTGCTCGGCGCGCACGGACCCTTCCGCGTCCACGTCGTCGTCGTGGGCTGACGCCGCCGGGCGCAGGATGGCCACGCAACTCGCCCTCTTCGCGCTGGGGATCGTCGCGCTCGTCGCCGGCGCCGGGCTGCTCGTGCGCGGCGCGTCCAGGCTCGCGCTCGCGCTCGGAATTTCGCCGCTGGTCGTCGGGCTCACCGTCGTCGCGTTCGGCACGAGCGCGCCGGAGCTGGCGGTGTCGGTGGGCGCGGCGATGCGGGGCAGCACCGACATCGCGGTCGGCAACGTCGTCGGATCCAACATCTTCAACGTGCTGTTCATCCTCGGCCTGTCGGCGCTGATCGCGCCGCTGGTGGTCAACGCCCAGGTCGTGCGGCAGGAGGTTCCGATCATGATCGGCGCGTCGCTCGCTCTCGTGGCGGCCGCGTGGAACGGCGTGATCGGGTACGTCGACGGCGCGTTCTTCCTCGCGGCGCTCGCCGGCTACACGTGGTTCCTCGTCGTGCAGGCACGACGGCAGACGCGGGAGACGCGCGACGAGTTCGCCGGGGCCGTGGGCGCGAGCGGCGGATGGGGCGGCGTCGCGCTGCAGCTCGCCTTCGTCGCGGGCGGGCTCGTGCTGCTCGTCGTCGGGTCGCGCTGGCTCGTCGGTTCGGCCATCCACTTCGCGAGGGCGGCCGGCGTGTCGGAGACCGTCGTGGGGCTCACGATCGTCGCGGCGGGCACCTCGCTGCCCGAGGTCGCGGCATCGATCGCCGCGACGGTCCGCGGAGAGCGCGACATCGCGGTGGGCAACGTGATCGGCAGCTGCACGTTCAACGTCCTCGGATGCCTCGGGCTCTCCGCGCTGGTCGCGCCCGCGGGGCTGCAGGTCGCGCCATCCGTTCTCGCGTTCGACCTCTGGGTGATGGTGGCGGTCGCGTTCGCCTGCCTGCCGGTGTTCGCGACCGGCCATTCGGTGTCGCGCTGGGAGGGACTCGTATTCCTCGCGTTCTATGCGGCGTACGCGGCCTACCTGGTGCTGGCGCCGCAGCAGCACGATGCGCTGCCGCGCTACTCGGCGGCCATGATGGGCTTCGTGGTCCCGCTGACCGTGCTCACGCTGGCGGTGCTCGTCGTTCGGGACCGGCGCGCGCTGCGCTCGCGCGCGGGTGCGCGGACCGCATCGTCCATTCGGACGAATTGACGCTTCGCCGGGCGCGGCCTAGCGTTCCTCGACCGGCGCGCGGCTCGCTGCGCGCCGCCGACCTGGAGCGCGAGCCATGGCAACGACCTCCGCAAGTCCCTCGGTACCTCCGATTCCCTTCGTCGTCGCGTCGTGGCTCGGCTATCCGCTCGAGCACATCGTCGCCGGGCTGCAACGCGGGTCGATCGCGCCGCCGGCCGGCGCGCCGCCCGGATGGCTCCCCCCCGGTGCGGAGCCGTCCGATTCCGCCCCCGGCGATGACGCCGATCCCCCGACGCCGGACGCGACGTACGACGGCCCTCCCGCGGTGGAGGACGACGTCGGTGCGCCCGCGGATGCCGCCGGTCCGGTGCCGACGGAAGCGGACGGCCTTCGCACGACCTACCGGGCGCTCGTGACGGCCATCGATCCGTCGGTCGCCGACGAGGTCTTCGATGCCCTGTGGCGGTCGGGTGCCGACGACGAGCCCGCGCGGGCGTCGAGCGTCCGCGATCTTCTCTGGCGCACGGTGACCGGCGCGCCGGCGCCGGCGGCATCCGACGCCGACGCGCTCGCCGCCGCGATCGAAGCCCACGGCACGCACGGCACGCTCTCGCCGCTTGCCGCGGAGGGGAGCGAGGCGCTCGCGCAGCGGGCGCGCACGGATCCGGCCACGCTCGGCGCGCTCGCGGCTGGGGATGCGTTCGCGTTCGTCGGCGCAGGCGGCATCGCGCGAGGGCGGTTCGATGCAACCACCGGGGAGGCGCTCGTCAGCGACGCATGGATCGACGATCGGGCCAGGTACGTCGCATGGCGGCAGGCGCTCGCCGACGATCCGGCCGCCGCGCGGGCGGTCGACGGGTCGTGGCGGTTCGTTGACCGCACGGCGGGCGACGGCGCGACGATCGCCGTCGGCGAAGCCGGCGCGGAGGCGAACCAGGTCGTCTTCGCGCGGGATGACGGCGATCGCGTCACCGGCGGGGCGACCGTGGATCGGATCCACGGCGGCAGCGGTGACGACGTCCTCCGCGGGGCGGCGGGCGACGACGTCATCGAAGGCGCACACGGCGACGACTTCGTGTCCGGCGGCAGCGGGCGGGACCGCGTCGACGGCGGCGCGGGCGACGACGAGCTGGTCGGCGGATCCGGCGACGACGAGCTCGCCGGCGGCGCGGGCGACGACGTGCTCGAGGGCGGCCGCGGCGACGACACGATGCGGGGCGGCGACGGCCGCGACGTCTACGAGTTCGCGCGCGGCGACGGAACCGACGTCGTCGCCGACGCGGACGGCGACGGCGTGATCGTCCTCGACGGCAGGCAGCTGACCGGCGACGATGCGGATGGCGTCGGCTACGTTGCGCACGACGACGGCGCCGGCGGCACGACGCTCGTCATCCGCGCCGGCGACGACGACGGCGCG
>JAKLIE010000413.1 GCA_022709775.1 Pseudomonadota bacterium | reverse complement strand
CGAGCACAGCGGGCTCGGCGAGCCCGGCGGCGAGGTTCGCGTACCCGTCCGTCGAGCGGGCGATCCACTCGGGATGCCCGGCCGCGCGCAGCAGCGAAGCGCTCTGCCTGCCGATCGGCCGCGCGCCTTCGAGCGCGACGACCGGCACCCCGTGCGCGAGCGCGTCGCACGTGGTGGCGCCGCCGTTGTAGGGAAACGGATCGAGCGCGACGTCGACGTCGGCGTAGGCGGCCAGCGCCTCGTGCCACGCCAGCCAGGGCAGGAAGTCGATGCGTTCGACCGGCAGGCCCCGCCGCGCCCACCGGTCGCGCAGCCATGCGACCGTTCCCGGGCCGCCGTAGGCGGCGGCGCGCAGCACGAGCCGCGCGTCCGGCGTCGTGTCGAGGATGGTCTTCCACGCGTCGAGCGTCGCGCGGGTCAGCTTCGCGTGCCGGTTGAAGGACCCGTAGGTGACGTGGCCGCGGGCGAGCGCGGGGGGCGGCGACGACGCGGCTGAGTCGAGCGGGCGATAGGCGAAACGGCAGGGCAGGAGCACGAGGCGCTCGCGGAACCGCGGCGCCTCCGAGGCAGGCGTCGCCACGGCGTCGCTCACGAAGTAGTCGATGCCTTCCATCCCGGTGGTGGCGAAATAGTCGAGCCACGTCGCCTGCACGGGCGCGGGGCGCCGAGCGAGGACGGGCAGCCGGTTCCCCGGCGCGTGGCCGGCGAGATCGACGAGGAGGTCGAGGTCGTCGTCGGCGATCGTCGCTGCGGCCGAAGCATCGTCGCGTGGCAGGTCGCGCCACGCGTCCGCGGCCGCGCGGTAGCGCGCGTTCATCGCTCCCTCGTGCAGGTGCGCCGAGTAGAGGACGATCTCGAAGGCCGAGCGGTCGTGCCGCTCGAGCACCGGCAGGAACAGCGTCGCGAGCGGACCCGGGCCGAAGCGCGGCGAGAGATAGCCGATGCGCATGCGGCCCGGTGGTCGCGTCCGGGGACGACGGGCCACGTGCGGAAGCCGGTCGGCGTGGCGCTCCGCCCATTGCCGGTGTTCGGCGGCGACGGCATCGCTCGTCGCGAGCGCGTCGTCGTACTGGAGCTCGAACAGCAGCGCACTGTGACCCGCCGCGTCGGAGGGCGCGAGATCGACGGCCGCGCGCAACTCGGCGAGCGCGTCGCCGTGCTCGCCCAGGCTCGACAGGTGCGCCGCGAGCGCGTAGCGCAGCGAAGCCTTGCGGGGATCGAGTGCGATCGCATCGCGCAGCAACGCGATCGCCGCGGGCAGCTCGGAGCGCTCGCCGAGCTGTGCGGCGTGGCGCTCGAGCGGCTCGACCGCGCGCGGGTCGAGCGCGTGCGCGCGCGTCCACGCGTCGACCGCTCCGGCCGGATCGCCTGCGCGGGCGAGCGCGCGGCCGAGCGCGGTCCAGGCGGACGGCGAGGCCGGCGTTCCCGTCGCCGCCTCGCGCAGCGCGGCAACCGCGCCCGGAAGGTCGCTGCCGGCGAGGCGCAGAAGCCCGAGGTTGTGCCACGCCCTGGGCGAGGCCGGATGGCGCGCGACCTGCGCCTCGTACCAGTGCGAGGCCTCTTCGCGGTCGCCGTCCTCGTGGAACGCGAGCGCGATCTGGTAGCGCGCGGTGGCGTCGTCCGGGTCGCGCTCGAGGAGCGCGGACCAGGCGGCCCGCGCACCCGCGCGGTCGCCGTTGCGTATGCGCGCGAGTGCCAGCGCCTGGTAGGCGCCGAGGAGCGTCGGCGAGAGCTCGATGGCCGAGGCGAGCAGCGTCGCGGCGCCGGCCGCATCGCCCGCCCGTCGCAACAGCTCGCCGCGCAGCGCGAGCGCGGGCCCCGACCGTGCGAGCTCCGCCGGAATCTCGCGCGACGCGGCATCGAGCGCGGGCGTCGACGGCTCGCGGAGGAGCCGTGCGATCCGGCGCTCGAATGCCGCGAGCGTGTCAGCGGGCGCGACCATGCGCGACGATTGTAGCGGGCGCCGCGCTCGTCCGGCCCGAGCCACGGCCTCGACGGTCGCCCCTGTGTCGCGCGGCGACGGTCTTCGTCGCGACCGGCGAAGGCGCGATCGCGACTGGGGCGAGCGCCCCTCCGCTTGCCCGGTCGGGCCGAATGCGGCTACCATCGACGGATGCCCGCCCTCCGCTGTCGCCCCGAAGCCCACCGAAGCACGCAGGCGCATCGCTAGGGTCTCCTTCCGTCCACCCGACCGAGCCGCCGGAACGACATCCCCGGCGGCTTTTTCATTGATGCCCCGACCCCTCTCGCTCTACGACACCTGGGAACGGCGCCTGCGCCCGTTCGCGCCGCTCGTTCCGGGCGGGCCCGTGGGCCTGTACACCTGCGGCCCGACCGTCTACGACTACCAGCACATCGGCAACTTCCGCACGTTCCTGTTCGAGGACGTGCTGAAGCGCGTGCTCGCCTGGAACGGCTACGTCGTGAACCACGTGATGAACGTGACCGACGTGGGACACCTCGTGTCCGACGCGGACGAGGGCGAGGACAAGATGGACAAGGCCGCGCGGCGCACCGGCAAGACCGCCTGGGAAGTCGCCGCGTTCTACACCGACGCGTTCCTCGCCGACGCGAAGCGGCTGAACCTCGAGGATCCGACGGTGCTGTGCCGCGCGACCGACCACATCGCCGAGCAGGTCGCGTTCGTCGCGGACATCGAGAGGAACGGCTACGCGTACGTCACCTCCGACGGCGTCTACTTCGACACCGCGAAGCTCGAC
>JAKLIE010000412.1 GCA_022709775.1 Pseudomonadota bacterium | reverse complement strand
GCACGAGATCGTTCGCGGTGCTGTGCGTCGACCCCGACGTGCCGTCGCGCGGCGACGACGTGAACCAGGAGGGCCGCGTCGTGCCGGCGTCGCTGCCGCGCGTCGACTTCTTCCACTGGGTGCTCGTCGACGTCCCGGGGTCGGCGACGTCGATCGGGCGGGGCGAATACGCCGACGGCGTCGTTCCGCACGGAAAGCCCGGGCCCGCCGCGAAACACGGCGCGCGCCACGGCGTCAACGACTACACCGGATGGTTCGCCGGAGACCCGTCGATGGCGGGCGACTGGTACGGCTACGACGGGCCGTGCCCACCGTGGAACGACGCGATCGCGCACCGCTACGTGTTCACCGTCTACGCGCTCGACGTGCCGCGGCTCGCGGTCGAAGGGCGCTTCGGCGGCGTCGACGCGATCCGGGCGATGGCCGGACGCGTGCTCGCGCAGGCGTCGGTCACCGGCCGCTACGCGCTCAATCCCTCGGTGCCGCTGTAGCCGTCGCGCCGGGCAGCTCGAATCCCGCCGCGCCCGTCTGCCAGAGCAGAAAGGCGAGGACGTCGGCGGTCTCGCCGACGATCTGGTCGAGCGTCGCGTCGAGCCCGTGCCCGCCGGCGAAGTCGGTGCGCAGGAGCACGGGCATGCCGCTGCCGCCCGGCGCGGCGGCGATCCCCTGCAGGCGGGCCGCCATCTTGGCGGGGTCCCAGGGCAGCACCCGCGGGTCGTTGTAGCCCGCCGTGAACAGGACGGCGGGGTAGGCGACGCCGTCGGCAGCGTTCGCGTACGCGCTCATCGCCCGCAGCGTCCGGAAGCCCTCCGGTGTCGCGACGCTGCCGAATTCCTCGACGTTCGCCGGCCCGGTCGCCGCGAGCTCGCCGCGGATCGCGTCGTGGAAGCCGACCTCGGAGACGACGGCGCGGAACAGCGCGGGACGCGCGGCCATCGCGTTGATCACGGCGAGTCCGCCGGCGCTGCCGCCACGGATAGCGACCCGGCCCGGCGACGCGTAGCCCGTCCGGACGAGGTGCTCGGCGCAGGCGACGACGTCGAGCCAGGAGTTGCGCTTGGCGCCCTTCTGCCCGGCGAGGTGCCAGTCGCGTCCGTACTCGCCGCCGCCGCGGACGTGCGCGACCGCGTAGACGCCGCCCCGATCGAACCACGGCTTGAGCGATGGGAGGAACGCCGGCTCGAGCACCTCGCCGTAGGCGCCATAGGCTTCGAGCATGACCGGCGCGGTACCGTTCCGAGCGAGCGAGCGCGGCGCGACGATCGTGAGAGGGACCAGCGTGCCATCGTGGCTCGCGACGCGCACCTGCGACACCGCGAGGTCGCCGAGCGACACGCGCGAGCGCGGAAGGATCGATGTGCGCGTCACCGCACCGCTCGCGGGCGCGACGGCGAAGTAGCCCGGCGGCTCGATCCATCCCGCGAGGCGCACGAGTGCCCCGGCGTGCAGCGGGTCGACGACCAGGTCCGAGATCGCGCCGGAGAACGGCAGCCCGATCGCGGCCGCGCGCGCGACGCCTGCCGGTTTGGGCAGCGCGGCCGGGGCCGGCTTGCCACGGGCGCGGCGCGCGGGCGCGCTCCTCGGGAGCTTCACGTTGAATTCCAGGCGCGAGAGGCGCGCGGCGCCGACGTCGCGCTCGTGGGCATAGATCGCGTCCTTCGCGACGCCGAAGCCCGCGAGGATCGCCCGGCCCTCGGGCAGCACGACCTCGGCATCCTGCGCGCGATACGCGCCGGGCGACTTGAGCGACCAGCGCAGCAGCCGGTAGCGCGGCGCGCCTTCGCTGGTGCGCACGTAGAGCCACTCGCCGCGCAGGCCGACGTCTTCGACGCCCTGGGCGCGGTCGACGACCTTGCGCCACGGCGTGTCCGGGCCGCGCACTGCCGGGAGCGGGGCGGCGAACACGGTGACCTCGCGCGCGACGCCGTGGCGCACGATGCCCAGTGCCCACGACGAGACCGGCGACACGACGATCATCGGCGTGTCGTCGGCGCCGATCGGCAGCCCCGCGCCGACGGTGCGGCCGAACACCTGCACGTCCGCGGCGGACGGGGCCGCGCCGGAGGGGAGTTCGCGCGGCGGGCCGGCGTCTCGAAGCCGGCGCATCCAGACGACGCTGTCGCGATACCTGCCGGCCGGATCCGCGCCGGGCGAGGACTCGCTCGCCTGCAGGTACCAGAGGACGGCCGAATCGAAGCGCCACGCGGCGAAGCCGAAGTCCGCCCGCGGAATCGCGTCTCCGACCTCGGCCCCGGAGTCGACGTCGATCACGTGCAGCGTCGACGACTCGCTGCCGCCGAGCGAGACGGCGACCGCCACCAGCTTGCCGTTGGGCGAGGGCGCGTAGTAGTCGATCGCCGCCGCCTCGGCGGACGTGCGCCAGCGCGCAGGGTCGACGACGACGCGCTCGGCACCGTCGAGGCCCGCGCGCGCGACGAGCCTGAACGTCTGCTCGCCTGCCTCGCGCTTCAGTGCGAAGACGCGGTCGCCGCCGCGGCTCGCGTCGTGGACGCTCGCGTTCGCCGAGAGGAGGGTCGCGAGTTCGGCGCTCAGCGACGCGCGGCCGGGAAGGGCGTCCAGCACGCTCCGCGCGTAGGCGTTCTGGGCCTCGAACCACTCGCGCGTCGCCGGCGAGTCGGTGTCCTCCAGCCAGCGATAGGGATCAGCGACGAACTCGCCATGGTAGGACTCGAGGACGGCGTCGACCGGGGTATCGGGCGGC
>JAKLIE010000411.1 GCA_022709775.1 Pseudomonadota bacterium | reverse complement strand
CAATAGGTTAGATCAACCTTTATCATCGTGTGACTTCGAGCGCCCCGGATGGCGCACCAATCGGGTGCGTATCCGCGGCTCCCCCGCACCACGCCGGCGCGGCGCGGGCGACCACGCCCCGGCGTCCGGATAGCGCGTTCCGTCCGGGACGTCGCCGCCGACGCGTTTGCTAGACTCGCCCGCATCGACACGGGCATTCGCCGCGAGGAGCAGCCGATGATCAGCAGCGCGACCCTGGACGACCTGGCGAGGCGCATCGGGCGCGCGATCGAGGCTTCGCCCGCGAAGGACATGGAGAAGAACGTGAAGGCCCTCCTGCAGGGCGGCCTCTCGAAGCTAGACGTCGTGCCCCGTGCCGAGTTCGACGTGCAGGCGAAGGTGCTCGCGCGCACGCGCGAGAAGCTCGAGGCGCTCGAGAAGAAGGTTGCCGAGCTCGAGGCGCGGCACGCCGGCAGCTAGCGCCTCAAGGCGAACGAGTCGCCGGCCCGGCGTCGGCGCACCCGCGGCACGATCGATGCGCGCGGCCGCGGGCCGCTCAGGATCTCAATTCGGCGAGCACATCACCACGCCTTCGTTGACGTGTCCCGCGCCGACCATCTGGGACACGATCGCCGGGCTCGTCGTGTAGCGGTGGTTGCTTCCCCAGGCGGCTGCGTTGGCCTGCCCGTTCCAGAGCCGGTACACCGGGGTCGTCCCGCCTGCGCACGTTCCCTGCGCCGGCACCGCGATGTGGAACGCGCTCGGCGATTCGTGCACGTACCCCGCGTACCACGCGTGGCTGGGATGCGCCGGATTCGTCGAGGCATCGAGGATGGCCGCGCACTCCGACACGGACGCCGAGAAGAAGTGCGAGTCTCCGAGGCCCGGAGGAATGTAGAAGCGGCAGACGGGTTGCGTCCCTGCCGGATGGTCGACGCGGGCCTTCCACGAGAAACCGGTGGCGGTCCAGCCCTTGATCACGGTTCCCGACTGCAGCGCCGCGATCTCGACCGGATCGGTGCTGATGAAGTAGTGATGCAGACCGGCGTGATAGAACTCGACGACCGGCACGGCCGGGGCTGCCGGTCCGGTTTCGTTCGTTGCGGCGCAGACCGCATGGGCATTGAATCCGGTGCCGGTGTTGGTCGCGCCCGTGTCGCGGATCGCGCTCGTGCTCCAGGCCGGCCCGACCGGATAGTTGCCGGGGGTGCGCTGATGCAGCGCCAGCGCGGAGTCGTCGCCGAACACCGGCTCCAGGCCCACGAGCCATTGACCGGGAACGCGCGAACCGCCCGCGAGCGCGTCCGTGCCCGCGGGGCAGCTCGCCGATTCGCGGAACACGACGTAGTTGGACGTCGTGGCGTCGAACGACGTGGCGATGCGCGCGTCGGTGCCCTGAGCGCAGACCGCGCCCACCTTGAACACGGGTCCGGGCGGAGGCGGGACGACGAAGATGAGCGGCGCGCCGTACACGCCCGCGCGCCAGCCGATCGACGGCGGGTAGCTCTGGTCGGAGCCGTCGGGCTGCGGATGGCTCGCGCTGATCCGGTATTTCTCCGAGGTCAGCGTGTCAGCGCGCTCGACGTCGATGCCTCCGCCGAGCGCCCGGTAGCCCGCCGGGCACGCGGCCGTCGCGGACGGGTCCGAGAAGTAGCTCGCCTGTCCGCTCGCGACGACGGTCACCACCGGCCCGGACAGCTGCGCGCAGCTCACGGCGAGCGCGATCGTCGACGGCCCCTCGAGCATGTCGACGCTCGCATACCAGCCGTCGGGGGCGCCGGCCTGGACCCCGTCGGCCAGCTGGAACAGCGCCAGGTTGCCGAAGGTGGGCGCGAGTGTAGTGACCGTCCACGCGCTGCCCGACGAGATGCCTCCCGAGAGCGCGACGTAGCCGGCCGGGCAGCTCACCGCGATGTCGGCATAGCCGTTCGTCGTGACCGTGCGCTTCGCGACGACGATCAGCGCGTCGCCGACCTGCGCCGAGGCGGTTTGCGGGGCGAGGCCGATGAACGCCAGCGCCATGGCCATGCCCCGCATCGTCCTGCTCGTCGTCCACATGGGCTTCTCCGTCGGAGCGTCTCGGCGTCCGATTCTACGGGCGGAATGCCGGCGCGCCAACGCGACGATCGCGATGGGGCGACGAGCGGGCATCGGCCACACGGCCGAGCGCGCGACGGCACGCCGCTCCGATAGCCTCGTTGGCGTGTCCGGCGCAGGCCGGGCATCGACTCCACGGGATGCAGGAAGGTACGCGCCATGTCGGTCGCCGTCGTTCGCAGCCGCGCGCTCGCGGGCCTCGCGGCGCCGCCGGTCAGCGTCGAAGTGCACCTCGGGGGCGGGCTGCCGGCGGTCAACCTGGTCGGCTTGCCCGAGACCGAGGTCCGCGAGGCGCGCGACCGCGTGCGAGCCGCACTGCAGAACGCCAACTTCGACTTCCCGTCGCGCAAGGTCACCGTCAACCTCGCGCCGGCCGATCTGCCGAAGGAGAGCGGCCGCTTCGACCTGCCGATCGCACTGGGGATCCTCGCGGCGAGCGGACAGATACCCACGACGGCGCTCGATCGCCACGAATTCGCGGGCGAGCTCGCGCTCACCGGCGAGCTTCGCGCGGTGCGCGGCGCGCTCGCGATGGTGCTCTCGGCGCGCCACGACGGCCGCGCGTTCGTGCTGCCGCATGCGAGCGCGGCCGAGGCGGCGCTCGTCCCCGATGCGTCGGTGCATCCGGCGCGCACGCTGCTCGAGGTG
>JAKLIE010000410.1 GCA_022709775.1 Pseudomonadota bacterium | reverse complement strand
GACGAGCGGGACGCCGTGTGGCTTACCGAGTGGACGTCGAACGCGATCGTGCGCTTCGACCCCGCGACCGGACGATTCGAGAGCTTCCCGTCCGACCGGCCGCGCGCGAACGTGCGGCAGATGCTGGGGCGCGCGGGGGAGGCCTGGGGCGCGGAATCGGGAACGGACCGGCTGGTCGTCGTGCCTGCCGGTCGTTGACTCGGCCGTCCGCCCGGTGCGTGGTCGCGAACGCGCTAGTACGCGCGCCGCGGATGCGCGTCCGCGAGCTCGGCCGCGCGCGCGAGCAGCCGCTGCGCGTTCCGCCAGGCCGGCACTTCGACGAGCGATCCGTCCAACTCGGCGCGGGCCTCGCCGCGCTCGCGTGCCGACTCGAAGGCGGCGATCAGCCTCGTTGCGTGCGCGACTTCCTCCGCGGAGGGCGTGAGCACGCGGTTGACGATCGCCGCGTGCGCGGGGTCGACGAGGCTCTTCGCCCGGTAGCCGAGCCGCCGCGCCCAGCGCGTGTCGCGCTCGACGCCCTCGGCGTCGCGCCAGGTGTAGGGCGCGTCGATGGCCACCACGCCGGCCGCGACGCATTCGACGAGGAAGCGCTGGCGCGCGTAGGCGAGCTCGATCCCGTCGCGTCCGCGCTCGGCCCCCAGATCCGCGGCGAGGTCCTCGGACGCGAGCAGGCACGCGTCGACGCGCGGGCTCGACCGGGCGATCGCGACCGTCTGCACGAGCCCGCGTGCGAACTCGATGTTGGGCAGGAGGCGCGTCGATCCGACGGCGATGCCGCAGTCGCGCTCGAAGCGAGCGACTTCGCGATCGAGCCAGCGCACGTGGTCCGGCTCGGCGACCTTGGGCAGTGCGACGATGTCGGGCGCGCCGCGCATCACTGCGGCGAGATCGTCGATCCCGTCGCCGTCGAGCGGGTTCACGCGCACGGCGGCCACGGCTCCCGCCGCGCGCCAGGTCCGGAAGACGTCGGCGGCGAGCATGCGCGCATGCGCGCGCCGCGCGGGAGGCGTGAAGTCCTCGAGCTCCTGGATCAGCACGTCGGCCCCCGACGCACCCGCGGCGGCGAGTGCCGCTTCGTCCGCGCCCGGGACGAACAGCCACGAGCGGCAGAGGCGGGAGGGAATCACGGTCGGAGAGACGGGCCGGGGGAGTCGGGCGAGTGTAGCCGAGCCGGAACGCCGGGGGCGCGTTCGTGTGACCGTGGTCACAGATGCCGGGACGCGGCGTCAGGATCATGGCATCCTCGGACAGGCAAGGAGGTTTCCATGCATGCAGTGACCGATGCGAGCTTCAAAACGGACGTGCTCGAGTCCGGCGTGCCGGTGCTCGTCGACTTCTGGGCGCCGTGGTGCGGCCCCTGCCGCGCCGTCGCGCCGGTGCTCGACCAGCTCGACGCGGAGCTGGCGGGCCGCCTCAAGATCGTCAAGATGAACGTCGACGAGAACCAGCAGATCCCGGGCGCCCTCGGGGTTCGGAGCATTCCCACACTCGTCGTGTTCAAGGACGGCAAGGCCGTGCAGGGCGCGGTCGGCGCGCTGTCGAAGGCGCAGATGCTCGAATTCGTCGGGCCGCACCTGGCCGCGCCCGCGGCCTGACCGTCGTACAACCCCGCGCACCGCGGCCGGTCGTCGCCCCCCGCCCGCGAACAGGAACGTGCGCGCCAGCATCGTCGTGAGCGAGGAAGCGGGGGTCCGGTACCTGCACTTCGGCTCTCGCTGGATCCAGGGCGCGATGCGCCTGCAGCGCCCCTGGGCGCTCGAACTCGAGTACACGCGTCAGATGATGGCGCCGCTCGCGATGCGATCGGCGGCAGGGTGGCCGGGGAACGTGCTGATCGTGGGGCTGGGCGCCGCGTCGCAGCTGCGGTTCCTCTGGCGCCACCGTCCCGCGGCGCGCTTCACCGTCGTCGAGATCGACGAGCAGGTGGTCGCGGTCGCGTACCGGTCCTTCAAGCTCCCCGACGACGAGCGCATCCGCCTCGTCGTCGGCGACGCGGCCGACGAGGTGCCGTCGCTCGACGGCAGCTTCGACCTCGTGCTGGTCGACGGCTTCGACGCCCGCGGGAGCGCGGGGCGCCTCGACTCGGTGCGGTTCTACGCGGCGTGCCGCGAGCGCCTCGCGCCGGGCGGCTTCCTGTCGGTCAACCTGCTCTCGCGCACGCGCGGCGCGGGGCCGTCGCTCGCGCGGCTCGCCGAAGCGTTCGGCGCGCGCGTGCTCGTTCTCCCCCGCTGCGAGAGCGGCAACACGGTGGCATGCGCGTGGCGGGAAGGCGGCCAGCGGCTCGATCGGGCCGACTGGCCGGCGTCGGCGCTCGCGCTCAAGCGCGAGACCGGGCTCGACCTGCGTGCGACGTTCGCCCGCGTCGATCGGGGGCAGGCGTCGCTCGCGGACGCGTGAGCGCGCGCAGGTCGCCGCGGAGCGCCCGTCCGCAGGCTACACTCGCCGCGTCGGCGCATGGACGGGAGGGGGGTGTGAAGGATCGACACGAGCGTGACGCAAGCCGCAGGCTGCTGCGGTCGCTCGTCCGCCGCGGAGGCGTCGCCATGGCCGACGCTTCCGGCAGCTACGCGGTCCAGCACCTGCCCGAATGGATGGCGAAGTCGTCGTTCGACTTCGCCGCGTGGCGCAGGCTCTGGGTTGCGCAGAATCCCAGGAACGATCGAGCCGACCTCGCGCGCCTCGTGATGTTCATCGAGAACGCGAGCGTCATCGAGCGCGAGGGCGTGCCG
>JAKLIE010000041.1 GCA_022709775.1 Pseudomonadota bacterium | reverse complement strand
GACGCTCGCGGACAAGCCGAAGGGCGCCGGCTGGTGGGTATTCGGCTACGGGTCGCTCCTGTGGAATCCGCTGTTCCCGGTCGCGGAGGCGCGCCCCGCGACGATCCACGGCCTGCACCGGCGCTTCTGCCTGCGTTCGCTCGCGTCGCGCGGGACGCGCGAGCGGCCCGGCCTCGTGCTGGGGCTCGAGCCCGGCGGTGCGTGCCGGGGCGTCGCCTATCGGCTTCCGTCCGCGCTGGCGCTCGACGAGCTGCACCTGCTATGGCGCCGCGAGATGGTCGTCGGGTCCTACCGGCCCGCCTGGGTCCGCGCGCGCGCCGGCGAGCGCACGATCGTCGCGCTCGCGTTCGCCGTGCGCCGCGATCATCCGCAGTACGCCGCCCTCACGCTGGACGAGCAGGCGGACACGATCGCGCACGCGTGCGGTGCGTTCGGCTCGTCGTGCGAATACCTGATGAAGACGCGCGCCGCGCTCGCGGAGCACGGGATCGTCGACGCCTACCTCGAGCGATTGGCGGCGGACGTGGCGGCGCGGCAGGGGGGCTGACCCCGGTTCTGACCACGACCAGGCCGGGGTAGGACCCCTTCAGATGGCGATGCTGCGTCCGCCGTCGACGTTGATCGTCTCGCCGGTCACGTAGGGCGCGTCCTCGAGCAGGAAGCGCACCGCGCGCGCGATGTCGTCCGGCGTGCCTTCGCGCTTCAGCGGCGTGTGCGAGATGATGCGCTGGCGCGAGACCTCGTCGAAGGTGTCGTCGCCCTCCGGCCACAGGATCGGGCCCGGCGCGACGGCGTTCACGCGCACGTCCGGGGCGAGCTCGCGGGCGAGCGAGCGCGTGAGCCCGGTCAGCGCGGCCTTCGCGATCGAGTAGACGACGTAGTTGCGCATCGGCCGCTCGGCGTGGATGTCGGTGACGTTGACGATCGCGCCCTCCGACTTGCGCAGCGGCCCGGCGGCGGCCTGCGACAGGAAAAGCGGCGCGCGGACGTTCGTGCCGACGAGGTCGTCCCAGTGGGAGAGCTGGATCTCGCCGAGCGGTGTCGCGAAGAACGACGACGCGTTGTTGACCAGCGCGTCGAGCCGGCCGAAGCGCATCACGGTCTGGTCGACGAGGGAAGGCAGCTTGGCCAGGTCGAGCAGGTCGGCCTGGATCAGCGCGACGGAGTTCGCCCGGACGCCGTTCAGCTCGGCCTGAAGGAGCCTCGCCTCGCCGGCCGAGGCACGGTAGTGCAGCATCAGATTCGCGCCGGTCGCGTGCAGGCGCCGGCAGATCGCCGCGCCCACGCGTTTCGCGCCGCCGGTGATCAGAACGACCTTTTCCTGCACGCGCGCTCCTGCGGTCGGGCCGCCCCTGCGCGCTCGCGCGACGGGCCTGCGGTCCGTGAATTCCGATTCGGTACACTAGCACAACCTTTCGCGCGAGGCGCGACCCCGAGCCGATGCGACGACTACGCGAGCCCGACCCCGCGCTTCCCGTCCCCGATGCCGCCGCCCGCGCGCATTCGGCGCGCGTGCGCGCCGCCATCGCCGACGCGATCTCGGCGCGCGGAGGCTTCCTGCCGCTGCGCGACTTCATCGAAATCGCGCTCTACGCCCCGGGGCTCGGCTACTACGCCGCCGGCGCACACAAGCTCGGGCCCGCGGGCGATTTCACGACGGCGCCGGAGCTCTCGCCGCTGTTCGGCGCGGCGGTCGCGGCGCAGGTCGGCGCGATCCTCGAGGCGAGCGCGGGACGCGAGATCGTCGAGATCGGCGCGGGCAGCGGGCGGCTCGCGGTCGACCTGCTTCGCGAGCTCGATCGCCTCGGCGCGCCACCGTCGCGCTACGCGATCGTCGAGACGAGCCCGGACCTGAAGGCGCGTCAGCGCGACGCGATCGCGCGCGACCTCCCGGCATGGCGCGACCGGGTCTCGTGGCTGGACGCACCCCCGCCGACCATCGACGGCGCGGTGCTGATGAACGAGGTGCTCGACGCGATCCCGCCGCACGTCGTGGCGCGGATCGGCGGCATCTGGCACGAGCGCGGCGTGGCGATCGGGCGCGACGGCGAGCTCTCGCTCGCGGACCGCGCGCCCGCCGATCCGGGGCTGGTGGCGGTCGCGCAGCGGCGGTTTCCCCCGGAGGGCGATTACGCGAGCGAGATCAACCTGGCGGCCGAGGCGCTGGTCGAGGATCTGGGGAGGCGACTGGCCGCCGGCGCGATCGTCGCGATCGACTACGGCTTCCCGCGGCGCGAGTACTACCACCCGGAACGCAGCGACGGGACACTGATGGCGCATTATCGCCACCGGGCAACGGCCGACCCGTTCGTGTGGCCGGGGCTCGCAGATCTCACCGCGCACGTCGACTTCACGGCGGTTGCGGAGGCAGGCGAGCGCGCGGGCCTGGGCGTCGCGGGCTACGCGTCGCAGGCGGCGTTCCTGATCAACTGCGGCATCCTCGATCGGCTGGCCGCGACCGGCGATCCGATGTCGCCCGCGTACCTGCGCGAGGCCGGCGCCGTGCAGAAGCTGCTGTCGCCCTCCGAGATGGGCGAGCTCTTCAAAGTGATCGCGCTCGAGCGCGGAGAGGCGATACGCTGGCCGGGATTCGCCGCGGGCGACGCGAGCCACCGCCTCTGAAGGAGGATCCATGGATTCGACCATCGCGCACGACTGCCTCGCGCTCGGACGGCTCGTCGAGAGGCACGCCCGGTATCGGCCCCGTCACGCTGCCGTCGTCGCGCCGGCCGGCCCGCGCGAGGTCCGCCTCGACTGGCGCGAGTTCGACGCGTACGTGAACCGCTGGGCGAACGCGCTCGCCGGGCTGGGCGTGTCGCGCGGCGACCGTGTCGCGACGGTGCTGCCGAACTCGATCGAGCTGCTCGCCAGCTACTGGGCGTGCTTCAAGCTCGGTGCGGCGGCGGTCCCCCTGTCGACGCTGCTCAACGCCGGCGGCCTCGCGTCGCTGCTCGCCGACGCGACGCCCCGCGCGATCGTTTCGAACGGCGACCTGCGAGGGATGCTCGACGAGGTGCGCGCGAGCGGCGTTGCCGCGGACGCCGCGTGGGTGCTGATCGACGCGAACGCCGACGACGCGCCGGCGGGCTACCGCGCGTACTCGCGCCTCTTGATGGACGCGTCCGACGCGCCGCCCGGCGTCGGCGTGTCGGCGGACGACCTCGCGACGATCATGTACACGAGCGGCACGACCGGGCTGCCGAAGGGCATCTGCCACACGCACTTCATCCGGGCGATGTACGCGCTGACGCTGGCGTCGAGCTGGCGGATGACGCCGTCCTCGGTCGTGCTGCACGCGGGCGCGATCGTGTTCAACGGCGCGATGACGACGATGCTTCCCGCGTTCATGCTCGGAGCGACCTTCGTCGTGCACCGCGCGTTCGACGCGGAAGCGTTCATCGACACCGTCGAGCGCGAGCGCGTCACGCACACGATGCTCGTTCCGGCGCAGATCATCGCGATCCTGAACGCGAAGGGATTCGACCCGGCGCGTCTCGCGTCGCTGGAGTGCATCCTGTCGCTCGGCGCGCCGCTGCACGTCGAGCACAAGGACCGGCTGAACGCGCTCCTGCCGGGACGCTTCTACGAGCTCTACGGGCTCACCGAGGGATTCGTGACGATCCTCGATCGCGACGACGCGCTGCGCAAGGCCGGCAGCGTCGGCGTCCCGCCGCCGTTCTACGACCTGCGCATCGTCGGGGCGGACGGCCGCGACCTGCCCGCGGGCGAGGTCGGCGAGATCGCCGGGCGCGGGCCGATCACGATGCCGGGCTACTACCGCAACGACGCGAAGTCGGCGGAGGCGCTGCGCGGCGGTTGGCTCCACACGGGCGACCTGGGCTACGTCGACGACGAAGGCTTCCTCCATCTCGTCGACCGGATGAAGGACATGATCGACTCGGGCGGCGTCAAGGTCTATCCGAAGGACGTCGAGGAGGTCGTTGCGCGGCATCCGGACGTGCGCGAGGTCGCGGTGTTCGGGATCCCGCACGAGAAGTGGGGCGAGACGCCCGTCGCGGCGGTCGTGCTGAAGGAGGGGGCCAGCATCGATGCGTTCACGCTTCGCGACTGGATCAACGCGCACGTGGCGGCGAAGTTCCAGCGTGTCGATCGCGTGCTGGTCCTCGACGGATTCCCGCGCAACGCCGCGGGCAAGACGCTCAAGCGGGAACTGCGCGCGCCGTTCTGGGAGGGGAAGGGAAGGGCGATCTGACGGCGGGGCGCGGGCCTCATCGCTGCAGGTAGACGCGCTCCGCGTTGCCGCCCAGCACCGCGTCGCGCTCGGAGGGGGACAGGCCGGCGAGCGACGCCGTCGCGATCGCGCGCCAGCGGTCGTAGCCGCCCGCGAGCTCGACGACCGGCCAGTCGCTGCCCCAGATCAGGCGATGCGGGCCGAAGAGATCGACGAGCGCATCGATCCACGGCGCGAGATCGCCGGCATCGTCGCCGGGCCGGGCCTCGGTGACGAGGCCCGACAGCTTGCAGCAGGCGGCGGGGTGCGCGGCGACGACCGCCATGTCGGCCCGCCAGGCGTCGATCTCGCGCAAGCGGATGCCGGGTTTCGCGCCGTGGTCGACGACGACCGCCAGCGCCGGATGCCGGTCGAGCACGCGCGCGAGCCGCGGCAGGTGCCGGGGCAGCACCAGCGCGTCGAACACGAGATCGTGCGCGACCATCGCATCGAACGCGGGTCCGAGGTGCGCGCGGACGAGCCAGTCGTCGTCGGCGATGTCCTGCACCATCGGCCGCAGGCCCGCCAGCGCCGGCTCGTCCGCGAGCGCGGCGATGACGCCCGCGGCATCGGGCGCGTCGAAGTCCGCCCAGCCCACGACGCCCGCGACGAACGGCGTGGCGCGAGCCACCTCGAGCAGCCAGCGCGTTTCCGCCGGGGTCGGCGCCGCCTGCACGAGGATAGTGCGTCCGATCCCGTGCCGCGCGAGGATCGGCGCGAGGTCGCCCGGACCGAAGTCGCGGTAGATGGCGCCGAGCGCCGGTGTGAGCCAGCCGTAATCGCCGCGGTCGAGTCGCCAGAAGTGCTGGTGCGCGTCAATCCCTTCGAAGCGGCCTTCGCCCGCCTCCCGCCAAGGGGCGCCGCGCGCTCGGGGCGGTCCTGCGCGTGTGTCGATCATGCGGGGACGGGCGCGTCTTCTCGCAGCAGCCGCTCCGCCTTGAGGTCGCGCCAGAGCGTCGCCGGGACCGGCCGCCGGAACGCGTCGGCGTTGCGACGCACCTCGTCCGGCGACACCGCGCCGAGCACGACGCTCGACACCGCCGGATGCCCGAGCACGAACGCGAGCGCGGCGTGCGCGAGCGAGACGCCGTGCGCGCCGCACACCCGCTCGACCGCCGACACCCGCGCGAGGATCTCCGGCGGCGCGGCACGGTAGTTGTACCGCGCTCCCGCGACCGCGCCGGTTGCGAGGATGCCCGAGTTGAACACGCCGCCCAGCATCACGCCTACGCGCCGCTCGCAGGCGAGCGGCAGGAATCGATCGAGCGCCGGCTGCTCGAGCAGCGAATAGCGGCCCGCCAGCAGCACGCAGTCGAGGTCGGCCTCGCGCACGAAGCGCTCGCAGACGTCCGCGTCGTTGACGCCGATGCCGATCGCGTGCACGACGCGCTGCGCGCGCAGGTCGGCCAACGCCCGGTACGCGCCGGCGAGCGCCTCGCGCTGCCGCTCGCCGGCGGACTCGCCGTGCGTCCACGGGTCGACGTCGTGGATCAGCGCGACGTCCACCGACGCGACGCCGAGCCGCAGCATCGACTGCTCGAGCGAGCGCATCGTTCCGTCGTACGAGTAGTCGCAGCGGCCCTCGTGCGGCAGTCCGCCGGCGTACCCCTCGGCGTGCCGCACGCCGGAGGGGGCGGGCGAGTAGACGCGCCCGACCTTCGTCGACAGGACGAACGAGGACCGCGGACGTCGCCGCAACGCGGTGCCGATGCGATGCTCGGAGAGCCCGCGGCCGTACAGCGGCGACGTGTCCAGGAGTGCGATGCCGGCATCGAGCGCGGCCTCGACGGTCGCGATCGCCGTCGCGTCGTCGAGCGGCGCGTAGAGGTCGCCGAGCGGCGCGCCGCCGAACCCGAGCGCCGTGACCTCGAGGCCGGATTCGCCGAGCGGACGCCTCGGGATCGGCGGGAGCGACGACGGGACGGGGGCTTGCGCGGTCATTGCGCACACACTAACATGTCAGCATGATCGAGTCCACGCCCGCCGTCCGTCCTTCCGCCCGTCCCGCCGAGCGCCGCTTCGGTCTCGGCGTCGCGCTGGTCACGCCGTTCGCGCGCAACGGGAGCGTCGACCTCGCGCGGCTCGTCGCCCACGCGCGCAACTGCCTCGACGAAGGCTGCTCCTCGGTCACGCTGTTCGGCACGACGGGCGAGGGCGCCTCGCTCGGGTCCGGCCAGCGCGCCGCGATGCTCGAGGCGATGGACGACGCGGGCCTCGACCTGCGTGCCACCGTCCTTGCGGGCGTCGCCGCGGCATCGGTCGAGGATGCAGCCGCGCAGGCGAACCAGCTCTACGACGCCGGCGGCCGCGGCATCCTGCTCGCGCCGCCGTTCTACTTCAAGGGCGTCGGCGACGAGGGGCTGTACGACTGGTTCTCGTCGGTGATCGAGCGCTGCCGCGAGCCGCGCGAAGTGATCGTCTATCACATCCCGTCGGTCACGGCGGTGCCGCTGTCCTCGTCGCTGATCGGCCGCCTCAAGCGTGCGTTCCCCGGCGTGGTGACCGGCGTCAAGGATTCGAGCGGCGAATGGGCGAACACCGAGCGGCTGCTCGCCGACCACGCCGACCTGCACATCCTCGTCGGCGACGAGCGGCAGCTCGCGCGCGCGATGCGGCACGGCGGATCCGGCGCGATCAACGGCTTCTCGAACTTCTGCGCCAGGACGATCCTGCCGATGATCGAGCGCGGCGAGGACGTCCCCGGCATCGCGGAGCTCGTCGACCTGCTGCTGCGCTACCCGGTGACGCCGGGCGTCAAGGCGCTCGTCGCGCACCGCTTCCGAGACGACGCGTTCCTGGCCGTGGCGCCTCCGCTCGTCCCCGCCGATCCCGCGGCGCGGGCGGCGCTCGCCGCCGCGTTCGACGCGCTGCCGGCCCGCCCGCGATGACCGCGAAGCGCCCTGCCGGCATGAAGCTGCGCGACCAGGCCTACCAGCGCTTCACGCGCGGACTCCTCGAGCGCGAGATCCGCGCCGGCCAGTTCGTCTCGCAGCGCGAGCTCACCGAGATCACCGGGATGCCGCTCGGCGCCATCCGCGAGCTCATCCCGCGCCTCGAGGCGGATGGGCTCGTCCGCACGGTCCCGCAACGCGGAATGCAGGTCGCGCATGTCGACGTGCGTCTGATCCGCGATGCGTTCGGCTTCCGCGTGCTCATCGAACGCGAGGCCGCGGCGCAGTACGCGCTCAATGCCCCCGACGACGAGCTTCGCTGCCTGAGGAACGAGCACGAGGCGGTGCTTGCAGCGGCCGCGAACGGCGTGACTCCGGCGCTGATCGCGAAGGCGCAGGCCGTGGACGACGGGATGCACGCGACCATCGTCGACGCGCTCGGCAACGACATCGTCTCGAACGCCTGGCGCGTCAACCAGCTCAAGATCCGGCTGATCCGCCAGAGCGAGACTCGCCTCTACGCCGACCTGGTCGCGCCCGTCATGCGCGTTCATCTCGGCGTGATCGACGCGATCGCCTCGCGCGACCCGCTGCGCGCCGCCGCCGCGATGGAGGCGCACATCGCCGCCTCGCGCGATCGCGCGCTGGGTGTCGGCGCGGCGCCAGGATCGGTGCCGGCACCCCGTCCGCCGCGCGCGCGCGCGGCGACCCCGGACACCTCCGGGACGTTCGCGTCCCGGCGCAACGACCCCCGCGCGGCGGCCCCGCGCGCCACCCGAGGAGGAAAGCGATGAGACGATGGATGATTACGATGGCGATGGTGGCTGCGCTCGGCGCTGCCTCCGCGCACGCGCAGCAGGTGACGATCCGCTGGGGCGACGTCGTCGGCGGAACGCACCCGTCGGTGCAGATGATCGACCGGATCGCCGCCGAGGCGAAGGAGAAGTCCGGCGGGCGCATCGTGATCCAGTCCTTTCCGGGCGGACAGCTCGGCGGCTCCCGCGACATGATCGATGCGGTGGCCAACGGCGCGCAGCAGGTCGTGACCGAGGGCGCCGCCAACTTCGGCGCGTGGGTCCCGTCGATCTCCGTCGTCGAGGCGCCGTACATCTGGCGCGACGCGGCGCACCTCGACAAGGCGATGAACGGTCCCATCGGCGAGCAGTTCAACGAGACGCTGGTCAAGGCGCGCGGCATGCGCATCCTCGGCACGACCTACTACGGCACGCGCCACATCACGACGACGTCGAAGGAAGTGCGCACGCCGGCCGACATGGCCGGGTTCAAGCTGCGAGTCCCCGAGAACGACGTGTTCAAGGCGATGGCCGAGGCGTGGGGCGCGAAGCCGACGCCGATGAACTTCGGCGAGCTCTACCTCGCGCTCAAGCAGAACGTCGTCGACGGGCAGGAGAACCCGCTGCCGACGATCAAGGCGGGCAAGTTCGACGAGGTGCAGAAGTACCTGGTGCTGTCGGCCCACATCATCACGCCGCGGCTCGTCGTCGTGAACGAGGCGTTCTGGCAGGGGCTCTCCGCCGGCGACCGCAGGATCATCTCGGATGCGGTGAAGAACGGGATCGCGTGGCAGAACGCCGAACTGATCAGGCAGGAGGGCACGCTGGTCGACACGTTCAAGGCTGCGGGGATGACCGTCATAACGCCGGACGCCAGGGCGTTCCGCGACCCGGTCGTCGCGAAGGTGCCGAAGATGTTCGAGTCGAAGTGGGGGACGGGCACGTACGATCGGATCCAGGCGGTGCGGTGATCGGGATTGCGCCCTCTCCCGCTTGCGGGGGAGGGGGTACGAGTCCTCGCCGCGTGAGGAGGGAGGTTTGCTCCCTCTCCCGCTTGCGGGAGAGGGTTGGGGGGGGGGCGAAGTGAGCTTTCTTGCGCGTAGTGTCCACATCCCCCTCACCCTGCCCTCTCCCCCGAAAGCGGGGGAGAGGGAACAGCGTCTTCGCCGAGGGTGCGCGTCGTGTGAGCGGATGGGTCCCTCTCCCGCTTGCGGAAGAAGCTTAGGGGTGAGGGTGAAGTGAACGGTTCGACGCAAGCCATGCATGCCCCCCTGACACTGCCCTCTCCCCCGAAAGCGGGGGAGAGGGAACAGCGTCTTCGCCGAGGGTGCGCGTCGTGTGAGCGGATGGGTCCCTCTCCCGCTTGCGGAAGAAGCTTAGGGGTGAGGGTGAAGTGAACGGTTC
>JAKLIE010000409.1 GCA_022709775.1 Pseudomonadota bacterium | reverse complement strand
CATCCTGTGGAACGCCGCGAAACCGCGTTCCAGGAACGTCTGCAACTCGTCGAGACCCGCGAGCTTCGCCGGCTTGCGCATCATCGCGAGCGCGCCCCGGATCATCGGCCGCTTCACGTAGCGGTCGAGCGCCGCGCCGACCTCGCCGATCAGCACGACCTGCCGCCGACGGTCGGGCTCGCGGCCGGTGCGGCGGAACGCGCGGCAATAGTCCTCGACCGAGAACTGCCCGTCCGCGCGCGGCAAGTGCTCGAGGAGCTTCGCATCGAGCTCGTGCGAGAGCGCGGACAGCTCCATCGCGCGTGCCACGGTCATGATGACGCCGTCGGGCAGCATGCGCGTCATCACCGGGACGATGCGCGAGAGATCCGCGTCGCGCTTGCTGAAGTCCTGCGGGCCGTAGAGATCGGACTGGAAGAATTCGATCGCGCCCGCGTAGCGCGCGTCGCGCGCCAGGTCGGCGTAGGTCGCCGCCAGCCTGCGCGCCTGCCAGTCGCCCAGCCGCTCGAGCGCGCCGGCGAGGATGGGGTTCGACGCGCGCGCGGCGTGCAGCGCATGCACGCGCTCCAGAGCGCGCACCAGCGCTGCGGCGGCGGAGGGAATCGGCGGGCTGGCGAGACTCATCGCGCGAACGGGCGCTCCTGGAACGGCCATCGCAAGTCTAACGCGCACCGGCGCCCTGCCGCGCGGCGAATTAGGTTGTTTCCTCTAGCGTCGCCGTTTAGCTTGACGGTTCCCGCTCCCGCGCGCGACGGTCGCAGCCCGCGCGCACCTTCATGATCGACCTGTCCCGCCGACGACTGATCAAGGCCGGCATCGCCGGCGGCGCCCTGCTCGCGATCGCCGGCGGCATCACCTGGTTCGCGCGCCGCGTCATGAACGAGGGCGCCCCGCGGGCGCTCGACCGGGACGCGCTGGCCATCGTGCGCGCGATCGTGCCTGCGATGCTGGCGGCCGCGCTGCCGTCGCAGGAACCGGGGCGAGCGGGCGCGATTGACGAGACCACTGCGGGCGTCGACCGCGCGATCGCGGGACTGCCGCCGGCCGCGCGCGCCGAGATATCCCAGCTCTTCGCGCTCCTCGCCCTCGCCCCCGGCCGACGCGCGTTCGCCGGCGTCGCATCGCCCTGGGCCGAAGCGTCGGCGAGCGAGGTCGACGCCTTCCTTCGCGCCTGGCAGTCGAGCGGCTGGGCGTTGAAGCGCACCGCGTACGACGCGCTGCACCAGCTCGTGATCGCCGCGTGGTACGCGAACCCGCGTTCGTGGCCCGCGATCGGCTACCCGGGCCCGCCCACGCTCGCCGTCTGACACCCATGACCGACGCCACGCAGCCCCGTGTTCCCGACCCGATCCGCGCCGGACTCGCCGCAGGATGGGACGTCGTCGACGCCTCCCGCCTGTCGGCGGACCTCGCGATCGAGGCCGACGTCGCGATCGTCGGCAGCGGCGCGGGCGGCGGCGTCGCGGCGGAAACGCTCGCGCTCGCGGGACTCAAGGTCGTCGTGCTCGAGGAAGGGCCGCTCCGATCGTCCTCCGACTTCCGCATGCGCGAGGCGGACGCCTACCCGGAGCTCTACCAGGAGTCGGCGGCCCGCAAGACGCGCGACAAGGCGATCAACGTCATGCAGGGCCGCTGCGTCGGCGGCGGCACGACCGTCAACTGGACCAGCTCGTTCCGCACGCCCCCGGCGACGCTCGATCACTGGGCAAGGGCGCTCGGCATCCCGGGCATGGGCGTCGACCCGCTCGCGCCGTGGTTCGCGAAGATGGAGGCGCGCCTCGGCATCGCCCCATGGGACGTGCCGCCCAATGCGAACAATGCCGCCCTCGCGCGCGGCGCCGCGAAGCTCGGGATCCCGAGCGCAGCGATCCGCAGGAACGTTCGCGGCTGCTGGAACCTGGGTTACTGCGGGATGGGCTGCCCGACGAACGCGAAGCAGTCGATGCTCGTCACGACGCTGCCGACAGCGCTGTCGCGCGGCGCGAAGCTCGTCACGCGCGTGCGCGCCGAGCGCCTCGTCGTCGCCGGCGACAAGATCGACCGGCTGGAGGCGCGCGCGCTCGATGCGACCGGCACGACGCCGACGGATCGCCGCGTCACCGTGCGCGCGCGCTCGTACGTCGCGGCGGGGGGCGCGATCGGCACGCCGGCGCTGCTGCTGCGCAGCGGAACGCCGGATCCGCACGGCCTCGTCGGCAAGCGGACGTTCCTGCATCCCACGATCGTGTCCGCGGCGATCATGCCCGAACGTGTCGACGGATTCGCCGGCGCCCCGCAGACGGTCTACTCGGACCACTGGCTCGACACGATGCCCCCCGAGGGTCCCGCGGGCTTCAAGCTCGAGGCGCCGCCGCTCCATCCGGTGCTTGCCGCCATCACGCTTCCGGGCCACGGCGACGCGCATGCGCGATGGATGGCGCAGCTGCCGAAGATGCAGGTGCTGATCGCGCTGGTCCGCGACGGATTCCATCCGGACAGCCCCGGCGGAACCGTGACGCTGCGCGAGGACGGAACGCCGGTGCTCGACTACCCGCTCACGCCGTACCTGTTCGACGGGATGCGCCGCGCGTTCCGCGCGATGGCCGATCTCCAGTTCGCCGCCGGCGCGGAAACGGTGATGCCGGTCCACGGCCCCGGCGAGGCGTTCGCGACGGCCGCGGCGGCACGGGGTGCGATCGCCGCGTTCGAGCTCGCGCCGCTCGTCACGCCGGTCGTGTCCGCGCACGTGATGGGGGGCTGCCCGCTGG
>JAKLIE010000408.1 GCA_022709775.1 Pseudomonadota bacterium | reverse complement strand
AGGAACGACGGCAGGAACGTGAAGAACGTCGCGACGGTCGCGCCCGCGGCGCCCGCCGCGGCGAGCGCGTCCGGTCCGAACGGCGCGTGCGTCCAGGCACCGACGAACCCGACGAACGCGACGACCATGATCAGCGGGCCGGGTGTCGTCTCGCCGAGCGCGAGCCCGTCGATCATCTGCGAGGCTGTGAGCCAGCCCTGGTGATCGACCGCGTGCTGCACGATGTAGGGGAGCACCGCGTAGGCGCCGCCGAACGTCACGAGCGCGGCCTTGGTGAAGAACCACCCCATCGCGGCCAGCGTTCCCTTCGTGCCGAACGCGGCGACGAGCGCACCGAACGCCGCCCCCCAGATCGCGACGAAGACGGCGACGACCGCGACGAAGCGACCGGCGGACCAGCGCGCGTGGGGCGGCGTCGGCGTGTCGTCGTCGATGACCGCGAGGGCGTGCGCGCCCCCGACCGGTGCGTGTCCGGAGCCTCCGGAAAACACTCGTGGCGCGACGCGCGCCAGCGCGACGCCGGCGAGCGCCGCGCCCACGACGATCGCCGGAAACGGAACGTCGAAACCCTGCAGCGCTACGAACGCCGCGACCGCGATCGCCCAGAGCAGCGGATGGTGCAGCGTGCGCCTGCCGATGCGCCATGCGGCGTGCAGGACGATCGCGACGACGACCGGCTTGACGCCCGAGAGCGCGCCCGCGATCGCCGGCACGTGGCCCCAGCGCAGGTAGATCCACGCCAGCGTCGATAGAATCGCGAGCGAGGGCAGCACGAACAGCGTTCCCGCGACGATTCCGCCGCGGGTCCGGTGCAGCAGCCACCCCAGGTAGGTCGCGAGCTGCGTCGCTTCGGGTCCCGGCAGCAGCATGCAGTAGTTGAGCGCGTGCAGGAAGCGCCGCTCGGAGATCCAGCGGCGCTCGTCGACGAGCTCGCGATGCATGATCGCGATCTGGCCCGCCGGGCCGCCGAAGCTGATGAAGCCCAGCTTGAGCCAGAAGCGGAACGCCTCGGCGCGCGTCGGCGCGGGCGGCGCCGACTCGGGACGGGGCTGCGTGGCGTCCATCGCGTGCCCTCAATGCGCCGCCGGAACGCGCAGCGCGCCCGGGTTCCAGCCGTGCGATTCTCCCATCGCGTCCCGGCACCGCGCGTAGAGCGCGTCGTACACGAGCATGCCGAAGCGCAGCATCGCGTGGTCGTCGGCGATCATCCTCGACAGCCCCAGCGAGACGGCGAGCAGCCCGGACGCTTCCGCCGCGAGGTCGAGCGCGCCGGTGTCCGCGCCGCGCACGATGGTGGCGAGCGTCGCGAGCGCCGGGTCGTCCAGCCGATAGCGGCGGATGAAGGCGTCGAAGCTGCATTCGTCGCCGCGGTGCGAAAAGTCGACGTCCGGGACGTCGTATGGCGTCGCGTCGTTCGCCTCGGCGAAAGCGCGGACGTCCGCGTTCGGCACGTAGGAGAACCGCGCCGCCGGATCGACGAAACGCCGCACGAGCCACGGGCACGCGATGCGGTCGATCTTCGGCCGCTCGCGCGTCACCCATTGCGAAGGCTCGCGCCAGGGCGCCGTCGCGCCGCCGGACGCGCGCCAGCCTTCGATGCCGTCTTCGAGCGAACGTGCGTCGTACCCCGCGGCGGCGAGCCGTGCCGCGGCAAGCCGGCTGACCTCGTGGCCGTGAACGCAGACGGCCACGACCGGGCGCCACGGCTCGAGCGTTCCGGCGAGCGCGGGGACGTCCTCGGGCGCGCAGCGCACCGAGCCGGGGATCACGCGGGGATCGGATTCGAACGCCGGCGCGCGCCGCACGTCGAGCACCTGCGGCGGCGGGAACGCTCCGCGCATCGTCCGGAACGCGGCGAGCGTGACGGCGGGAACCTCGTGAGCAGGGGAGAGTGCACCGCGGACCGCATCCATGGCCATCGCCTCCATCGCGGGCCGCGTTCGGCCCGTCGGGTCGGCGCAGAGCTTGGACGAACGGCTCGTCGATGCGGCGGGGCGTCTGCGGAATGCCCCCGAGGGGAAGGATTCTAGTCGCGCGACGGCGCTAGATCAATCCTTCGAGCAGCTGCACGTCTACCGACGCGCCCGCGGCGACGTTGCCGGCCTCGGCCGGGAGCACGATGAAGCAGTTCGCCTGCGACATCGACGAGAGGATGCCCGACCCCTGGTCGCCGGTCGTGCGCACCGTCCACGACCCGTCGGCGGCGCGTGCGAGGATGCCGCGCTGGAACTCGGTGCGCCCGGGGGCCTTGCGGATCGGCGCGGCGAGCGCCGCCTTGAACGTGGGCACCGGCTCGACGTTCGTGCGGCCCTGCAGGATCATCAGCGCGTCGCGCACGAACTGGTAGAACGTGACCATCACGCTCACCGGATTGCCGGGCAGGCCGAAGAACTGCGCGCCGCCGATCCGGCCGTAGGCGAGCGGGCGGCCCGGCTTCATCGCGATCTTCCAGAACACGACCTCGCCCAGCCGCTCGAGCAGCTGCTTCACGTAGTCGGCCTCGCCGACCGACACGCCGCCCGACGTGATCACGACGTCGGCGCTCGCGGCCGCGGCGGAGAACGCGCGCTCGAGCGCCTCCGGCACGTCCGGCACGACGCCCATGTCGATCGACTCGCAGCCCAGTCGCGAGAGCATCGCGCCGATGGTGTAGCGGTTGCTGTCGTAGATCTGGCCGGTGGCGAGCGGCGTGCCGATCGACACGAGCTCGTCGCCGGTCGAGAAGTACGCGACGACGAGCCGGCGGTAGACCGCGACCT
>JAKLIE010000407.1 GCA_022709775.1 Pseudomonadota bacterium | reverse complement strand
GGCGCCGCGCACCATGAGTGATCCGCTCGTCACGCTGCTGCTGGTCGTCGTCCTGTTCGCGCTGCTCGGCAGCGGCGTGTGGATCGGTCTCGCGCTCGCCGGCGTCGCGTGGATCGGCATGGAGCTCTTCAGCTCGCGCCCGGCCGGCGACGCGATGGCGGTGACGATCTGGGGATCGTCGTCGTCGTGGACGCTCACCGCGCTGCCGCTGTTCTGCTGGATGGGCGAGATCCTGTTCCGCACGCGATTGTCGGAGGACATGTTTCGCGGGCTCGCACCGTGGCTCGAGCGCCTGCCGGGGCGGCTCCTGCACACGAACATCATCGGCTGCACGATCTTCGCCGCCGTGTCGGGCAGCTCGGCCGCGACCTGCGCGACGATCGGCAAGATGACGCTGCCCGAGCTCAGGGGCCGCGGCTATCCGGAAGGCATCACGGTCGGCTCGCTTGCCGGCGCGGGAACGCTCGGACTCCTGATCCCGCCGTCGATCATCATGATCGTCTACGGCGTCTCCGCGGACGTGTCGATCGCGCAGCTCTTCATCGCCGGCGTGATTCCCGGCCTCCTGCTCGCATCGCTCTTCTCGGGATACCTGATCGTCTGGGCGCTCGCGAACCCGGGCCGTATCCCGGCCGCGAAGGAGCGCACGACGTTCGCGCAGAAGGTGCACGCGTCGCGCCACCTGATCCCGGTGTTGCTGCTGATCGCGCTGGTGCTGGGCTCGATCTACGCGGGCGTCGCCACCGCGACCGAGGCGGCAGCGTTCGGCGTCGTCGGCGCGCTCGCGATCTCCGCCGCCCAGGGATCACTCACCCGGCGGACGTTCGCCGACAGCCTGATGGGCGCGACGCGTCTCTACTGCATGATCGCGCTGATCCTCGCGGGCGCCGCCTTCCTGACGCTCGCGATGGGCTACATCGGTCTTCCGCGCCACCTCGCCGAGTGGATCGCGGGGCTCGGCCTGTCGCCGTTCGCGCTGGTCGTCGCGCTCGGGGTGTTCTACATCGTTCTCGGATGCTTTCTCGACGGCATCTCGATGGTCGTGCTGACGATGGGCGTGATCCTGCCGACCGTCGAGGCGGCCCGCATCGACCTCCTGTGGTTCGGCATCTTCGTCGTGATCGTCGTCGAGATGGCGCAGATCACGCCGCCGGTCGGGTTCAACCTGTTCATGCTCCAGGGGATGACGGGCAGGCAGATCACGTGGATCGCCCGGCAGGCGATGCCGAGTTTCCTCCTGATGTGCCTCGCCGTGCTGCTGATCTGGTTCTTCCCGGGGCTCGTGACCTGGTTGCCGCAGCAGATGAAGCTCGGATAGCGCCCCGCCACGCCCCCGATGTCAGGCACGCGCCTGACACGTGCCTGACGCCGGCGGTTGTCGCACAATGGCGGTTCGATGCGCGGCTCGAGCACCCCGGTACGCGACCCGGCCGAGTTCCAGGCCCGGATGCGCATGCCGTTCGCGACGATCGGCATCGCGACCGACGGCCGGGCGGTCACCCGCGTCGCCTACCTTCCGGCTTCGCTGCCCGAGTTGCCGGCGCGCGAGGCCGTCGCCGGGCGCGCGGTCCGCGAGCTCGAGCGCTATCTCGACGACCCCGACTTCCGGTTCACGCTCCCGCTCGCGCCGCGCGGCACGCCGTTCCAGCGCCGCGCATGGGACGCGATCCTCGACATCCCGGCCGGAGAGTCGCGCACCTACGGCGAGCTCGCGCGGAAGCTGGTCACCGCGGCACGCGCAGTAGGCCAGGCCTGCGGCGCCAACCCGATCGCGCTGATCATTCCCTGCCACCGCGTCGTCGGAAGCCTCGGCGCGCTGGGCGGGTTCATGGGAACTGCGGGTTCGTTCGCGCCGTCGAGCGCCGGCGACCTGTTCGCGGAATCGGGGTCGGACCCCGCATTCGCGCCACGATCTTCGCCTGTCGCCGGGAGCCCTCCCGGGAAAACCGGGTCCGGGCCCGATTTCCAGGACCCCCGATTCCCCGCGACGATCAAGCGCTGGCTGCTGAACCACGAAGGTTACCGATTCGGCCAATGACGATGCCGACGACGAAGTGCGTCCGTCTCGAGCCGGATTCGCAGGGGCGGGATCCGAAGCGCCCCGTCGACGCCACGACCGCGGCCGCCATCGACGCCTTCTGCGATCAATTGTGGCTGCGCGACGGGCTCGCACAAACCTCGCTCGCCGCGTATCGACGCGACCTCGGCGCATGGGCAACGTGGCTCTCGGATCGCGGCCGCACGCTCGGCGCCGCCGACCGGGGCGACGTCGAAGCCTGGCTCGCCGACCAGTTCCGCGCGAAGGCAAGGGCGACGTCGATCGCGCGCCGCCTGTCGGCGCTGCGGCGCTTCTACCGGCTGCGTCTCGAGCAGGGGGCGGTCCGCGAGGACCCGACCGTGCGCGTCCGGGCGCCGAAGAAGCCGCGCAGCCTGCCGAAGAACCTGTCCGAGGCACAGGTCGAGGCGCTGCTCGCGGTGCCCGATGCGGAGGCGACGCTCGGCCTGCGCGACCGCGCGATGCTCGAGACGCTCTACGCGACCGGGCTGCGAGTCTCCGAGCTCGTGGGCCTCAAGCTCGGCCAGGTGTCGCTCGACGCCGGCGTCGTCCGCGTGCTCGGCAAGGGAAGCAGGGAGCGCCTCGTGCCGCTGGGCGACGAGGCGATCGCGTGGATCGGGCGCTACCTCTCGGACGCGAGGCCGGGACTCGCGGGCGGCGCGAAGACCGACCACCTTTTCCTGACCGCGCGACGCATGCCGCTCACGCGGCA
>JAKLIE010000406.1 GCA_022709775.1 Pseudomonadota bacterium | reverse complement strand
TCCATCTGGACCTTCGCGGTCACTTCGCGGATCGCGGACTCGGCCGCCCAGGCGACGATCAGTTCGGGCTTGCGGTTGCGGAAGACGAAGTCCTCGGCGTTCTTGACGTTGTACTGGACCGCGAACTGGATGTCGATGATGTTCTCGTCCTCGGTCAGCATCGTCGCCTCCTTGGCGTTGCGGTTCGCCGTGGAGTTGCGGTAGCCGATCTCGACGGTGCGCACCTGCGAGAAGTCGACCAGCTCGACCGCCTCGACCGGGAACGGCAGGTGCCAGCGCGGCCCCGGCTGCGTGGTCTCGGTGTACTTGCCGAAGCGCGTGACCACGCCGCGGCGGCCTTCGTCGACGATGTAGAAGCCGCTCGCGAGCCAGACGATCAGCACCAGCGCGACCAGGAGCCCCGCGCCCGACAGCGGCAGGCCGGCGCGCGGCGGTCGCGTCTCGCCCGGCGGCACGTCGCCACCCCCGCGTCGCCCGAACAGGTCGGACAGACGCCGGTTGACGTTGCGCCAGATCTCGTCGAGGTCGGGCGGTCCGCCCGAGTTACCGCCTCGCTTGCCCCACTGGGGATCGTTGAGCGACATGGTGTTCCGGGTTTCTGCGTGTGATGACGCCGTCACCGGCGCCGGCGTCGTGTCGGGCGGGTGAGCGCGGGAGCAGGGGTCAGGGCGTCGAGCCGACCGCCGCCGCATCGTCTGCGCGCGCCGGGCCGGCCGGGAACCGCTCGGCCAGCGCGGAGACGAGCTCCGCGCAACCTTCCCCCGTCAGCGCACTCAGGCGCACGGTGCGAATCGTACCATAGGCGTCGCGCTCGACCCCCCTGGCCAGGCCCGCGGCGTCGATCTTGTTCAGCGCGGTGAGCCGGGGCACCCGGTCGGCGCCGATCTCGGCCAGGACGCGCTCGACGGCCTCGACCTGCACGTCGCGGTCCGGCGCGGACGCGTCGACGACGTGCACGACGAGGTCGGCCTCCGCGGCCTCCGAGAGCGTCGCCCGGAACGCCGCGACCAGGTCGTGCGGCAGGTCGCGGATGAAGCCGACGGTGTCGGAGAGCACGACCGGGTCCGCGCCGGGCACGTGGACCCGGCGCAGCGTCGTGTCGAGAGTCGCGAACAGCTGGTCGGCCGCATACACGCGCTCTCGCGTGAGGCGGTTGAACAGCGTCGACTTCCCGGCGTTCGTGTAGCCGACGAGCGCGACGGTGCGCACGCGCGCGCGCCTGCGGGTGCGGCCCTGGACGCCGCGGCTGACGGCGACGCGCGCGAGTCGCTCCTTGAGGAGCTTCACGCGGCGCGCGATGAGCCGGCGGTCGGTCTCGAGCTGCGTCTCGCCCGGGCCGCGCAAGCCGATGCCCCCCTTCTGCCGCTCGAGGTGCGTCCAGCCGCCGACCAGCCTCGTCGACAGGTGCCCGAGCTGCGCGAGCTCGACCTGCAGCTTGCCTTCGGCGCTGCGCGCGCGCTGCGCGAAGATGTCGAGGATCAGGCTCGTGCGGTCGACGACACGGCACGCGAGCGCCTGTTCGAGGTTGCGCTGCTGCACGCCCGAGAGCGCATGATCGAAGATCACGAGGTCGGCTTTCGCCTCCTCGCGCAGCCGCGCGATCTCGTCGACCTTGCCGCGGCCCGCATACAGCGCCGGATCGGGCGCCGGACGGCGGCCCGTGACGCGCCCGACGACGGTCGCGCCCGCGGATGCGACGAGTGCCTCGAGCTCATCCAGACCCGCGTCGACCCGTTTCGATCCGATCGCGAGCCCGACGATGACGGCGCGCTGGCCGCCGGCCGGGCGTTCTAGCATTCGGGATCGGCCGGTCGCCGTTTCGCCGGGGCGTCCCGGCGACGCACGGCGGTCAGCTTTCCTGCTCGCCGGCGTGGTTGTGGTGCGGCATCGTGACCGGCCGCGACGGCACGACGGTCGAGATCGCGTGCTTGTACACCATCTGCGTGACGGTGTTCTTGAGCAGCACCACGTACTGGTCGAACGACTCGATCTGGCCCTGGAGCTTGATGCCGTTGACGAGGTAGATGGACACCTGGACGTGCTCCTTGCGCAGCGCGTTCAGGAACGGGTCTTGTAACATTTGCCCCTTGTTGCTCATCGGTGCTCTCCGAGATCGTTGTGCCGCTCGCCGTCCGCGGCCGCCCCGGCGGGGGAATGTCCCTCCGCGTTCCTGCAGGCGGCCGATCAGCGGCGTCCGGGGGTGTCCGCATACGGGTTGACACCCGTCTTGAATTGTATCCTAAGCGGCGTGCCCCGCAGTTTGAACGCGTCGGCGAAGAAATGTTCCAGGTACCGCCGGTAGGCGTCGGGCACCTTCGAGAGCGACGTGCCGTGGATCACGACGATCGGGGGGTTGCTTCCGCCCTGGTGGGCGTAGCGGAGCTTCGGCCGGTTCATGCCCGCGCGCGGCGGCTGCTGGCGCTCGACCGCGAGCTGAAGCATGCGCGTCAGGCGCGGCGTCGGCAGCTTCGCCATCGCGGCGGCGTACGCGGCGTCGACCGCCGCGAGCAGGGCCGGCAGCCCGCGCCCCTCGCGCGCCGAGATCGGCAGCTGCGCGGCGAAGTCGAGGAACGCGAGCTTGCGGCCGATCTCGCGCTTCGCCTCCTCGCGCTGCCCGGGCGACGCGGCGTCCCACTTGTTGATGGCGACGACCAGCGCGCGCCCGGCCTCGAGGATGTGGCCGGCAAGGTGCGCGTCCTGCTCGGTGACGCCGTCCTCGGCGTCGAGCAGGAGCACGACGACGTTCGCGTCCTCGATCGCCTGCATCGT
>JAKLIE010000405.1 GCA_022709775.1 Pseudomonadota bacterium | reverse complement strand
CCACCCGAGCTGATCGAATGGGTGCTGGAGCGCATCGACCGGCTGGTGGAACGGCCGGCGCTCGTCGCCGATCGCCCGGTGCGCGGCTGGGTCGCGCTGGAGATCCACTTCTCGCGCGTCACGGCGCAGGAGGCGCGCGAGCGGGTGGCGGCGGAACAGGCGCGCAAGGCGGCAGCCACGGCGAAGTGACCTCCCGCGAAGATCGGGATCAGACGCCGGACATGCAACACCGCGGTCCGACCCCACTCAACCGCCGCCTTCGCCTACCCCATCACCGGCATGTGGAACCCCGGCGCGGCGCTGCCATCGTCGGGCCAGCGCGCGGTCATCACCTTGGTGCGCGTGTAGAAGCGCACGCCGTCCATCCCGTGCATGTGCAGGTCGCCGAAGAGCGAGTTGCGCCAGCCGCCGAAGCTGAAGAACGCCATCGGGACCGGGATCGGCACGTTGACGCCCGCCATCCCGACCTCGCAATCCTGCTGGAAGACGCGCGCGGCGTGGCCCGAACGCGTGAACACCGCGGCGCCGTTCGCGTACGGGTTCGCGTTGACGAGCCGGATCGCATCGTCGAGGGACGCCGAGCGCACGACGCACAGCACCGGCCCGAAGATCTCCTCGCGGTAGATCGTCATCGAAGGCGTGACGCCGTCGAAGAGCGTCGGCCCGACGAAGAATCCGTTCGGATGTCCCGGGATCGCGGGGCGGCGCCCGTCGACGACGAGCTTCGCGCCCTCCGCGACGCCCTTGTCGATGAGCCCCCGAATGCGGTCGCGCGCGGCGCAGGTGATCACCGGCCCCATCTCGATGCCGGGGGCGTCGCCGGGGCCGGTCGCGATCTTCCGGGCACGCGCCGCGAGCCGCTCGACGAGCGCGTCGCCCGCGTCGCCGACCGCGACGACCGCCGAGATCGCCATGCAGCGCTCGCCGGCCGAGCCGTAGCCCGCGCCGATGATCGCCTCGGTCGCGAAGTCGAGGTCGGCATCCGGCAGCACGACCGCGTGGTTCTTCGCGCCGCCCAGCGCCTGCACGCGCTTGCCGTGGCGGGCGCCGGTCTCGTAGATGTGCATCGCGATCGGCGTCGAGCCGACGAACGACACCGCGCGCACCAGCGGGTGCGCGAGAATCGCGTCGACCGACTCCTTGTCGCCGTGGACGACGTTGAACACGCCGTCGGGCAGGCCGGCTTCCTTCAGGAGCTCCGCCATGCGCAGCGCGAACGTCGGGTCGCGCTCGGAGGGCTTCAGCACGAACGTGTTGCCGCAGGCGATGGCGACCGGATACATCCACATCGGCACCATCGCCGGGAAGTTGAACGGCGTGATGCCCGCGCACACGCCGAGCGGCTGGCGGATCGACCAGGTGTCGACGTCGGTGCCGACGTTCTCGCTGTGCTCGCCCTTGAGCAGGTGCGGGATCGCCGTGGCGAACTCGACGACTTCGATGCCGCGGGTGATCGACCCCTCGGCGTCCGCGAGCGTCTTGCCGTGCTCCTGCGTGACGATCTTCGCGAGATCCTTCTTGTGCGCCTCCATCAGCTCGCGGAAGCGCATCAGCACGCGCGCGCGACGCAGCGGCGGCGACGCGCGCCACGCCGGGAACGCCGCGTCGGCCGAGCGCACCGCGGCATCCACGTCGGCGGCGTTCGCGAACGGCACGTGGCGGATCACCTCGCCGGTGGCCGGATTGGTGACCTCGCCGTAGCGGGTCGTCGTCGGGGCGTGGGCGCGTCCGCCGATCCACATCGGCAGGCGCGCGAGCGTCGTCAGGTCCATCGTCCTCTCCTTCAACACCGGGGTCGGATTCTAATCTGACCCCGGTGGGGATCTCGTCGCCTCGGCGTAGCGCGCCACATAGCGCGCGATGAGGTCGACCTCGAGGTTGACCCGCGCGCCGGGCACGATCCGCCCGAGCGTGGTGACGGCCAGTGTATGCGGGATCAGGTTCACGTGAAAGCGGGCGTCCGCGATGCCGTTGACCGTGAGGCTCACGCCGTCGACCGCGACCGATCCCTTCGCCGCGATGTACGGTGCGAGCGCAGCGGGCGCTTCGATCGCGAGGCGCATGCTACCCGCATCCCATCCCCCCGGTGTCGTGTCCGGAACCGGGTCGAACGACGCCACGGTGCCCACGCCGTCGACGTGGCCGGTCATCAGGTGGCCCCCGAGCCTGTCGGCGAGACGGAGCGCCTTCTCCAGGTTGACCTCGCCCGGCACGTCGAGGCCCGTCGTGCACGCGAGCGTCTCGGCCGACGCGTCGAAGGCGAGCCGGACCGCGCCGTCGCGGCGTTCGATGCCCACGACCGTCAGGCAGCAGCCCGACACCGCGATGCTGTCGCCGATCGCGAGGTCCGCGCCGTCGAGCGCGCCCCCGTCGACGACGAGCCGCCGCGCGCTCGGCCCCGGCTCGACCGTCTCGATGCGACCGACCGCCTGCACGATTCCCGTGAACATCAGCCCTGCCTCCTCAGTACGCGCGCGACGATCCGCAGGTCCGCGCCGATGCGATCGACGCTCGTGAACTCGAGCGGCGTCCGGTCGTCGAGGCGCCCGAGCGCTTCGCGGCGCTGGAACAGGCCGCGCGCCGGATCCCCGATCAGGCCGGGCGCGACGTAGAGCACGACCTCGTCCACGAGGCCCGCGTCGAGCAGCGCGCCGTTGAGGCGCGCGCCGGCCTCGACGTGCAGCTCGTTGACGCCGAGGAGCGCGAGCTCCTGCATCAGCGCAGCGAGGTCCACGCGGCCGGCGCCGTCGGGCAACGCCAGCGTGCGGACGCCCTGCGGCCATGCCGGATTCGC
>JAKLIE010000404.1 GCA_022709775.1 Pseudomonadota bacterium | reverse complement strand
CGCCGAGCCTCGCGAGCGCGTTGTGCGTCCCCATCGCGACGTGCTGCCCGCCGGGACGGGCGACGACACCGGTGAGATCCGCGACGTATTCGATCGCCTGCGCGAGCGTCGCGCCCGCGACGACGATGTGGTCGAGCGCGGCGGCGCTCACGCGGCGCGCTCCGAGGGATCGAAGTCGAGCTCGACGCGCGCGCCGTTCGGGTCGAAGAAGAACACCTGCCACACGCCCGAGCCGACCTGCCGCCGGCACGCATGGTGGATTCCGGCGGCGTCGAGTTGCGCGAGCCTGGCCGCCAGGCCGCGCGCCGAGAACGCCATGTGGTCGATCACGCCGGGCTTGAGCTCCTCGCGCTTGCGTCCGCCTACCACGTGAAGGATCGCCGCGCCTCCCGCGTAGAGCCACGCGCCGGGGAAGCCCAGGTCGGGCCGCGCTCCCGGCTCGAGGTCGAGGAATCGGCGGTAGAACGCGACCGTGCGATCGACGTCGTCGGTCAGGATCGTGAAGTGGTTCATCGCGTGGACCGTCATCGCCCGCCCTCGCCGCGCCACGGTTCGTCGTTGACCGGATTCCGGGATGCTACGCCAGCGCGCGCGCCCACACCAGTTCGAGGAACGCGCCGGCCATCGCGGTGGCGTCGGGACCGGCGGCATCGTTGAAGGGGAGCGACGCATCGCCGCCGCTCCACGCGTGGCCGAGGTCGTCGATCTCGACGAGACGCGCGGCGAGCGTGCCGTCGCGTTCCCACTCCCGCAGCGCGAAGCCGTGGCCACGGATCGCCGACTCCCGGCGCGCGTGGTCGGGATCGGGCAGCGTCGATTCGGAGCCGGACGGCACGTCGACGCCGTTGCGCGCGAGGAACTGCCGGACGAGCGCGGCGGCGTTGCGCGGCGCGACGACGTCGTCGACGCGGCCCTGGATCGCCAGCAGCGGCACCCTGCGCGCATCGGCGTCCGCGCCATCGTGCGCCTCGCGACCGACCGTCGCGACGTCGGTCTCGGGGCCGCGCTTCATCACGGAGAGCGCGGTCAGCGGCGAGCTCGCGGCGCCGCATGCGATGCCCGCCACCGAAACCACGGCGCGAACGCGGTCGCCGTGCCGCACGCCGAGCGTCGCGGCGAGCGCGGCGCCGGCCGAGATGCCGATCGCGGCCGTGCGGACCGTGTCGGCCCGCCGCCATCGCATCGCCTTGCGCATCATCGCCGCGACGATCGCGGCCTCCCCGCGTCCCGACGCCGTCGCGCCGTCGAACCAGTTCCAGCAGCGGTACGGGTTCGCGGCGTCCGCCTGGCGCGGCAGGAGCACGCAGCTGCCGAGGCGGTCGGCGAGCGCGGCGATGCGCGTGGCACGCGCGATCTCCTCGGGCGTCTGCCTGCACCCGTGCAACAGCACGACGAGGGGCATCGGGCGCAGGCGCGACGCGCCCGCCGGGACGTACAGCAGGTAACGACGTTGCGGCCAGACCCCCGGGTTCGTCGCGAGCCAGCCGCGCCAGGCGAACGCGGCGCCCTCGACGTAGTGCCCCGCCCGCGGTGCGCGCCGGAACCAGCCGGCGAGCTTCGCCTTGACGCGCGACCAGAGGCTCATCGCCCCTCACCCCGACCCTCTCCCCGCATCGCGGGGAGAGGGAGAGAAGTCGGCTCCGTGGCGCAGTGGCGCGCGTCCAGCGCCTCTCCCCGCATCGCGGGGAGAGAGTGGAAGATCGGCTTCGTCGCGCAACCGCACGCGACCCACCCCCTCTCCCCGCATCGCGGGGAGAGGGCCGGGCGCGCTTCTTGTGCATCGTCGTCGTCGGCGCACCCCCTCTCCCCGCATCGCGGGGAGAGGGCCGGGGTGAGGGGCGGCGAGCCGCCGTCGGGTCCGCTCAAATGAGGACGATGTCGAACTGCTCCTGCGTGTAGAGCGTCTCGACCTGCAGCGAGATCGGCTTGGCGATGAAGTCGCCCAGCCCCGCGAGGCTCTGCGACTCCTCGTCGAGGAACATGTCGATCACCGACTGCGAGGCGAGGATGCGGAACTCGCGGGCGTTGAACTGCTTCGCCTCCCGCAGGATCTCGCGCAGGATCTCGTAGCAGACCGTCTGCGGGGTCTTGAGCGCGCCGCGGCCCTTGCAGGTCGGGCAGGGCTCGCACAACACGTGCGCGAGCGACTCGCGCGTGCGCTTGCGCGTCATCTCGACCAGGCCCAGCTGCGTGAAGCCGTTCACGGTGAGCCGCGTCCGGTCGCGCTCGAGCGCGCGGTTGAGCTCCGCGAGGACGGCGGCGCGATGGTCCGTGTTCTCCATGTCGATGAAATCGATGATGATGATGCCGCCGAGGTTGCGCAGACGCAGCTGCCTCGCGATCACCTGCGACGCCTCGAGGTTCGTCTTGAAGATCGTGTCGTCGAAGCTGCGCCCGCCGACGAAGCCGCCGGTATTGACGTCGATCGTCGTGAGCGCCTCGGTCTGGTCGATGATCAGGTACCCGCCGGACTTGAGGTCGACGCGCCGCGCGAGCGCCTTCTCTATCTCGTCCTCGACCGCCGACAGGTCGAACAGCGGCCGGTCGCCGGAGTAGTGCTCGATGCGACGCGAGAGCGCGGGCGTGTACTGCTCCGCGAACTCGGCCATGCGCTGGTGCGTCTCCCGCGAGTCGACGAGGATGCGCGTCGTCTCCTCGGTGGCCATGTCGCGCAGCACGCGCTGCGCGAGGTTCAGGTCCTGGTAGACGAGCGCGGGGGCGGGCGAGTCGGTCGACCGCGCGGTCAGGTCGTGCCAGAGCTTCGTCAGGTACTCGATGTCGGATTGCATCTCGCG
>JAKLIE010000403.1 GCA_022709775.1 Pseudomonadota bacterium | reverse complement strand
TGAAGGCGCTCGCGAAGGCCGACGCCGATTACCGCGCCAACAAGGCGAAGTGGGGGGTCGATTCGCCGCAGGCGAAGGCGATCGCCAAGTGGACCAAGGCCGAAGTGAAGGACGTGCCGGCGACGCTCGCGCTCTACACCTTCCCCTCCGCCGAGGAACAGCTCGGCCCGAAGTGGCTCGGGGGCGGCGCGGCCAAGGCGATGAAGGACACGGCCGCGTTCCTCAAGGAGCAGGGCCGGATCACCGACCTCAAGCCCGACTACAGCGCGTTCGTGACGACCGAGTACATCCGGAAGGCGCTCGGCAAGTAACGCGTCTCGTCGACGAAGGGGCGGCGTCCGTCGAGGGCCGCCCCTTTTTTCGTGCGCGCAGCGCCTCCGACGAACCCCTCATGCCCACGCTCGCGATCCAGGACGTCTCGGTCAACTACGCGGTGCGCGGCGGGGTGCTCACCGCGCTCGCGAACGTCGACCTGGAGATGCGCGGTGGCGACTTCGTCGTGGCCCTGGGCGCCTCCGGCTGCGGCAAGACGACGCTGCTGAACGTCATCGCCGGCTTCCTCGCCCCGTCGACGGGCGTGATCATGCTCGACGGGCGAGCCGTGACGGGCCCCGGCGCCGACCGCGGCGTCGTGTTCCAGAAGCACGCGCTGATGCCCTGGCTGTCGGTACGGGACAACGTCGCGCTGGGCCTGCGCATGCGCGGCGTGCCCGCCGCGGAGCGCCGGCGGATCGCCGAGGAGAAGCTCGCTCTGGTCGGGCTCGAGAAGTTCGGCGCCCGCGCGATCCACGAGCTGTCGGGCGGCATGCAGCAGCGCGTCGGCATCGCGCGCGCTCTCGCGAACGACCCCGCCGTGCTGCTGATGGACGAGCCGATGGGCGCGCTGGACGCGTTCACGCGCGAGCAGCTGCAGGAGATACTGATCGACGTGTGGGCGGCGTCGCGCAAGATGGTGTTCTTCATCACGCACTCGGTCGAGGAGGCGCTTTTCCTGTCGACGCGCCTGATCGTGATGAGCCCGTCGCCCGGACGCGTGACCCACACCTACGACGACGTGCCGTTCTCGCGGCGGTTCCTTCGCGAGCGCAACGCCCGCGCCGTCAAGAGCGACCCCGCGTTCATCGCGATGCGCGAGGAAGTGCTCTCGATCATCCACCAGCGGGAGGTCCCCGATGCCTGACGCCCCGAGCCCCGCCCCGCCCCCGAGGACCTCGGCGTTCAGGACTCCCGGCGAGGGTTCGAGCGTCGGCATCAGCGTCGCGACGATCGTCGCGCTGTTCGTGATCTGGTTCGCGGTCACCGAGATGGGCCTGATCAAGCCGCTGTTCCTGCCCAAGCCCGTAACCGTCTACCAGCAGTTCGTCGAGTACCTGACCGGCACCGCGAACGACAGGCCGCTGTGGGATCACTTCCTCGCGTCGATGCTGAGGGTCTTCTCGGCGTTCCTCCTCGCGTGCGTCACTGCGATCCCGGTCGGCATCGCGATGGGGATGTCCCGCGTCGCGCGCGGCATATTCGACCCGCCGATCGAGTTCTACCGGCCGCTTCCGCCGCTGTCCTACCTGCCGCTCATCATCATCTGGTTCGGCATCGACGAGCTGCCGAAGGTGCTCCTAATCTACCTCGCGTGCTTCGCTCCGCTCGCGCTCGCGGCGCGTTCGGGCATGCGCAGCGCCTCGCAGGAGCAGATGCACGCCGCGTACTCGATGGGGGCGTCGTACTGGCAGGTCATCCTCCACGTGGTGCTGCCCTCGGCGCTGCCCGAGATCCTGGTCGGCATGCGCATCGCGATCGGGTTCGGCTGGACGACGCTCGTCGCCGCCGAGATGGTCGCCGCCCACACGGGCCTCGGCCAGATGGTGCTCAACGCGTCGAACTTCCTGCGCACCGACATCGTGATCATGGGGATCATCGTGATCGGGATCGTCGCCTACCTGTTCGACCTGCTGATGCGCTGGATCGAGCGCGCCGTCGTGCCCTGGAAGGGGAAGGTCTGACGGCACGCCTGCGGCGGCGGTCGACCGGGACGCGGCGCGCGTAGCGCAGGGACGTCAACGGCCGGGCGGCCCCGACGCTGCCCGCCGGCCCGCGTCGCGCGTTCGTCGAGCGAGCCGCGCCGCGACCTCGAGCAGTTCGCCGATCTCGTCGCCGGGCACGTCCATCGTGATGCTCACGAGACGGCCGCGGCGGCCGGGACCGGGCCATCGATCGAGCCACGCGAGGCGATGCACGAGCCGCTGCGCCCAGCGTCGTGGCGATGGTGGCGGAAGATCAGGTCGCCCCTCGCGGCGCAGCAGAGGCAGCCGTGATCGAGCACGACCACGGCGTCGCTGCTCCGTGCGAAGAGCTCGTGGTCCATGCCGACCGCACCGAACTCGTCGACGACGACCAGGGCGCCCGCCAGTGCAGGCGCGCGCAGCGCGCGGTTGATCAGCGTCGTCTTGCCGCTGCCTGGAAATCCGGTGACGATCGTGCCCGGAAGGCGATTCGCGTCTCGCTCGATCGGGAAAGGCAGTGCGACGCCGCCGCGGGCTCCCCGGTCGCGGCGGCACCGGTCACCTGCGTGCGTTGCCGCCCGCGACGATCTCCCGGGCGACCGACCTCAGCTCGTCGAGGAACGCCTGGCAGACGCCCGAAAGGTCGTGCTGGGCACGGTAGATCACCGCCACGTTCCACGACGGCATAGGCGTCTGCATCGTGACCTGCGACACGCCCCGCCGCACCGAGTGGTCCGCGAGGAGCTGCTCCGGCAGCAGCGTCACGTAGTCGCCACGCTCGACGAGCGCGAGCACGCAGG
>JAKLIE010000402.1 GCA_022709775.1 Pseudomonadota bacterium | reverse complement strand
TACTCGTGCATCGGCATCGCGCTGTTCTTCCCGTTCGGCATCGCCCAGGGCGGCGACGCCGCGGGCCTGCTGCTCGCGCTGCCCGCGCTGGCGCTGAAGCTCGCGATCGGCGGGTTCCTGCTCGCGCTGATCGAGACAGTGTCGGCCAAGATGCGCATCTTCCGTGCGCCGGAGTTCCTCGGCACGGCGTTCATGCTCGCAGTGCTCGCGCTGCTCCTCCACGCGCTCCTCGAGACATGAGCGCAACGTGAGCCAGTACCTGACGCCGGCCTTGACGGGCCAGATCATCAACCTGCTCGCGGCGGTGCTGCTGCTCCTGTCGTTCGCGATGCTCGCGCAGCGGCGCATCCTGTCGCTGATCGACCTGTTCGCGGCGCAGGGGCTCGCGCTGGCCGCGTCGACCGCCATCGTCGCGCTCGGCACCGGGCAGCATCACCTCTACTGGTCCGCCGGACTGACGCTCGTGCTCAAGGTGTTCCTGCTGCCGTGGATCCTCTACCGGCTGATCCGGCAGCTCGACGTCAAGTGGGACGTCGAGCGGCTCATCAACGTGCCGACGACGATGCTGATCGGCATCGTGCTCGTCGTCTTCTCGTTCAATCTGGCGGTCCCGATCTCGCAGCTCGCGAGCACCGTCACGCGCTCGACGCTGGGCATCGCGATGGCCTGCGTGATGCTGTCGTTCCTGATGATGATCACGCGCCGCAAGGCGATTCCCCAGGTGATCGGCTTCCTGTCGATGGAGAACGGCCTCTTCTTCGCGGCGACGAGCGCGACCTACGGGATGCCGATGGTGGTGGAGCTCGGCATCGCGCTCGACGTGCTGGTGGGCGTGCTGATCCTGGGCGTGTTCTTCTTCCAGATCCGCGAGCAGTTCGACAGTCTCGACCTCAAGCACCTCGAGAAGCTCAAGGAGGGCGAGTGAACGGCCGCCCGCCGCCCTCGGCCCCGGAGGACGCGAGGTGATCGAGATCCTCGCCGTGCTGGGCATCCCGCTCGCGGGGGCGCTCGTCCTGGCGCTCATGGGCGAGCGCGAGGAGGCGGCCGCGGTCAACATCGTCGCCAGCTTCTGCACCTTCGTCGCGGCGGCGGTGCTCACCGCCCGCGTCGTCACCGAAGGCCCGATGCTCGCCCTGGACAAGCTGTTCTTCGTCGATTCGTTCAACGTGTTCCTCGTGGCGCTGACCGCGTTCGTCGGCTTCACGACGTCGATCTTCTCGCGCCCGTACATGCGAATCGAGCGCGAGCGCGGTCACGTGAACGCGGCCCGGCTGCGCCTCTACCACAGCATGTACCAGCTCTTCAACTTCACGATGCTGCTGGCGCTGCTGACCAACAACATGGGCATCCTGTGGGTCGCCCTCGAGGCGGCGACGCTCACCACCGTGCTGCTCGTCTCGCTCTACCGCACGCCGGCGAGCCTCGAGGCCGCGTGGAAGTACTTCATCCTGTGCGGGGTCGGCATCGCCCAGGCGCTGTTCGGGACGATCCTGCTGTTCTTCGCGGCGGAGAAGCTGCTCGGCGCGGGCGGCGGCGCGCTCCTGTGGACCGAGCTCGACGCGGTCAAGGCCCAGCTCGAGCCGACGGTGCTTTCGCTCGCGTTCGTGTTCCTGCTCGTCGGGTACGGCACGAAGGTGGGGCTCGTTCCGCTGCACAACTGGCTGCCCGACGCGCACGCGGAGGGCCCGACGCCGGTCTCGGCCGTTCTCTCCGGGCTCCTGCTCAACGTCGCGCTCTACGCGGTCGTGCGCTGCAAGGTGCTGGTCGAGGGAGCGATCCCGACCGCGTTCGCGAAGAACCTGATGATGGGCTTCGGCCTCCTGTCGGTCGTCGTCGCCGCCTTCCTGCTGTCCCGCCAGAAGGACATCAAGCGCCTGTTCGCCTACTCGTCGATCGAGCACATGGGCATCGTCACGTTCGCCTTCGGCATGGGGGGAGCGATCGCCAACTTCGCCGGGCTCCTGCACATGACCGTGCACTCGCTCACCAAGTCGGCGATCTTCTTCGCGGTGGGACACGCGACGCAGAAGAGCGGCACGCAGATGATCGACGGCATTCGCGGGCTGATCACGACGAGCCCCGTGATCGGCTGGGGCCTGATGATCGGCACGCTCGCGATCCTCGGCATGCCGCCGTTCGGCGTGTTCGCGAGCGAGTTCCTGATCCTGACCACCGCGATGCGCGAGCAGCCGTGGGCGACGCCGTTCCTGCTCGTCGCGCTCGGCGTCGCGTTCGCCGCGGTGTTCTCGAAGGTGCAGCCGATGGCGTTCGGCGAGCCGGTCGAGGCGCGCCTGCCGCATCGTCCCGCGATGATTCCCGTGTTCGTGCACCTCGCGATCGTGCTGATGCTGGGGCTGTGGATCCCGCCGTTCCTCGCCGCCTGGTACCGGCAGGCGGCCCTGCTGATCGGCTGAGCGCCATGGACTTCTCCCGCCTGGGACTCTCCGCCGCGACGCTCGCGTCCGCGGTGCCCGCCGTGCGCGTGCCCGTGGGTTCCGGCCAGCTCGTGCCGGCCTGCCGCGTCGCGAAGGAACAGGGCGCGCACCTCGTGGCACTGTGGGCGAGCGACGAGCGCGACCGGGCGGGCGGGACGCTCGTGCGCGTCGCTCTGCAGGACGCGTCCGGCCTGGCCGTGCTCGAAGTCGCGGTGCCCGACCTGCCCGACGCGCGCTACGGCGACGTCTCGGCGATCTTCCCGGCGGCGGGCCGCATGCAGCGCGCCGCGTTCGACCTCGTCGGCGTCGCGTCGGAGGCCGACGACCAGCGGCCGTGGGCGTGGATGGCGAGCTGGCCGATC
>JAKLIE010000401.1 GCA_022709775.1 Pseudomonadota bacterium | reverse complement strand
TGCCGGCGCGTTCGGCGCGCCCGTGCCCCAGTCGCCGACCGTGTGCACGCGCTCGTCGGCGGCGATCGTGCGCGGTGCCTCGCCGCCCGATGCGGGGGCCTCGAGGGCCGCGGGCACGGCAGCCGCGAGCCCGGCGCGCGTGTCCGGATCGGCGAGCGCCCGTCGCAGCGCGTCGCGATCGGTCCAGACCGGCACGCCGCGCACGACGCGAAGGTAGATGCTTCCGGTCGACTGGTCGGCGAACGAGACTTCGCGAAAGCGCGCGACGCAGGTCTCGAGGAAGGCCGTGTTGTTCTCGGGGGCGAGCAGCGATTCGTCCGCGTAGAGCTCGGCCGGCGATCGCGCATCGATGTCGACCTTGCGGAACCGCTCGATGTCGATGAGGATCGACGGGTCCAGCACCACGAGCGAATCGTTCCATCCGAACGCCGCCGTCCGGGGCGGTGCGCCGCGCGGCGTCGTGTTGTCGAGGAACTCGAAGTGGACGCGTTTCTCGGACCGCGCGACCCACGTGAAGAAGAGCTGCGGCATTCCCGAGTACGCCTCGACCGCGTGCGCCAGCGTGTCGTCGACCGCCTTGTAGCGGCCGACGTCGAGCCCCCGGAACCACGCCCGGTCGACGAGCGCGGCGGGCGGCGTGACGAGGAAGAAGAGATAGACGATCTGCCCGAAGCGCGTCAGCAGGTTGCTGCCGGCCTCGTCCGACGCCGGCGCAAAGCTGTCGAACCGGAAACGGTCGATCAGCAGGTGCGACATGCGACCCTGCCGGGCCTTGCGTTCCATGTGGCGGTCGAGCTTCTGGTCGACGATCCGGATCTCCTCGCCGGTGAACGCGCCGGCGTACTTGTGCGCGGCACCGAGGCTCCCGTAGTCGAGGAGCTGCTTGCGCCAGATGTCCGGACTGATCAGCGCGAAGTCGCTCCAGCGCACGCCGATGCGCCCCGCAAGCCGTTTCTGCAGCGGCCGCATCGTGCTCTTGCCCGCCGCGGACGGCCCTTTGGTGTTCATCACGACGGGCGCGGCCTGCGAGGGCAACAGCGCGTAGCCCTCCGCGCCGGCGCCGAGGGTGACCAGCGGCTCGATCAGCGCGCCGATCGCATCGCTTCCGGCGTCGTTGGCGGCGAGGCCGTTCGCCACGCGCGCGATCGCCCCGGGATCGCCCCACAGCGCGCCGTGCTTGACCAGCACGGCCGCCACGGTCTTCGCGAGCGCCCGCAGTGCCGCGCGCTCGACCGCGTCCGGCAGGTGGCGTGCGTCGGACTCCCATCGCATGATCGCCTCGTCGGGCGCGCGAGGGCCCGCGCTCGCCGGCGCCGCCGGCGCACCCGTGCCGAGCAGCCTGGACCACCAGCCGCCGCGCGCCGGCCGCGGAGCGGAGGCGGGGGGCGCGTACAGCCGCGCGAGCTCGCGCTCGATCACCGCGGCGGCGCGCCGTCGGGTCGCATCGTACGCGTCGACGATCGACGGCATCTGCGGCGCCACGTGGCGGTCGAGCAGCACGCGCGTGATCGTGCGGAAGCTGATGCCGAGGTCCTCGATGCGCTCGCCGTCGGGCACCGAGACCTCCGCGGTCACGCGCACCAGGAGCTCGTGCAGCGCGAGCCGCTCGGGGCGGAACGCGACGAGCTCGGACATCGGAAGGCCGGTGAAGTCCGAGAGCTCCTGCGCTTCGGCGAGCGAGGTCCCGACGTGCTCCGGCCGGAACACCGTCGCGAGGTGGAGCAGGGCGTGCGGTATCTGCGACGCGATGCCCGGATTCCATGGGCCGCAGGCGGATTCGTCGGGGAGATCGGGGTTCACCGTGGCCGGACGCGCCGGGCGGCGGCGTGCCCGCATCCGACGTTACACAGCGAGGCGCGGCGACGCAATGGATTTGCCCGCGGCGCGCTGCGCGACCCGGTCGTCGAGCGTCGGGCGGCGGTCGCCGTCGCGCCGGCCCGACAGGGCGGCCCGATGGCGACCCCGTCCGGGATTCGGCCCGCGCTCAATCGAACGGGATGCGCAGCCCCGGCGTGACCGCGTGGCAGTCGCAGACGCTGCAGAAGGTCGAGCATTGCGCGGCCGCGGCGCCGGCGACGGGCGACAATGCGAGTGCGGCGGCGAAGCGCGGCGCGCGGCGCTCGCGCATGGAAACGTCGAAGGGCGGAAGCGCGCGGGTGCTGCCCGGATCGACGAGTCTGCTGCAGCCTGCGGCGCTTCGCCGGCGGACCGCGCCCGAGGGTCAACCGTGCGGCCGCGAGCGGCGTTGATGGCTCAATGAGGAGGCATGCGATGAACAGGATCGAATCGGCGCCGCTGCGCCGAATCAACGCGTACCGGGCGTGGCCGCTGGCGCTGGTCGCGGCGGTGGCGCTTCTCGTCGCTCCCGCGCCCGCGCGGGCGCAGGACGATCCTCCCGCCCGTGTAGGACGAATCGCCGACATCGGCGGCGAGGTTTTCCACGCGCCCGAGGACCGCGCTTCCGACTGGGCGACGGTCGGCCTCAACTTCCCCGTCACGACGGGCGACAACCTGTGGGTCGCGGAGGGCGGACGCGCCGAGATCGACTTCGGCGCCGGCCAGATCCGGCTCGGCGGCGCGACGAACGTCCACGTTTCCCGCATCGACGACCGCACGGTGGCGTTCTTCGTCGCGCAGGGCCGGGCGATCCTGCGGCTGCGCGTGCTCGACCCGGGCGAGGTCGCGCGCGTCGACACGCCGAATACGCAGGTCGTCCTGTCGCGTCCCGGCCTCTACCGGATCGACGTCCTGCCCGACCGGCAGCGGACGGTGGTCGTCGTGCGCGAGGGCGAGGCGATGCTTCCG
>JAKLIE010000400.1 GCA_022709775.1 Pseudomonadota bacterium | reverse complement strand
CCGTGCGCGCCCCCGCGGACCCGCGCTGCGCACGGTGGCGCAGTCGCATGCGGTTCGCCGCCATCATCGCGGTCTCGGCCAGCGAGAAGCACCCCGACAGGACGAGCAGCACCGCGAGCGCAACGCCGAGCGTCGAGTTGGCGATGTCGTCCATGCGTTCGGGGGACGGCCGTTTCCGGGCGCCTGCGGCGCCTCAGCGGCCGAGCACCACCTCGACCACGAACTTCGTGCCGAGATAGGCGAGAATCAGCAGTAGCGTGCCGGCGAGGATCCAGCGCAGCGCCTTGCGCCCGCGCCAGCCGTAGCGCCAGCGGCCGACGACCAGCAGGCCGAACACGACCCAGGAGGCCACCGCGAAGACGTTCTTGTGCGTGAGCTGGAACGCGCGGCCGAACAGCTGCTCGGAGAACAGCACGCCGCTCGCGAGCGCGAGCGACAGCAGCACGAAGCCGGCCGCGATGAGCCGGAACAGCGTGCGCTCCAGCGTCAGGAGCGGCGGCGTCGCGCTGCCCTCCGCGAGCCCGCGGTGCAGCCGGCTCTCGAGCCCGGTCATCACGAGCGCCTGCGCGGCGGCGACGACGAAGAACGCGTAGGCGAGGAGCGCGACCGCGATGTGCGCGGCAGCCCACGGGGCGCCCGCGTACGGAAAGCGGTGCGCCGAGTCGAAGACCGCCGGGAGCAGCGCGGCGACCGCGGCGACCGGCAGCACGACCGCGCCGACGCCGGGCAGCGACGCGAGCGCTCCGGTCGCCCAGGCGACGAGGACCGTGAGGCCCCCGACCAGCGAGAGCGCATGGAAGAGCGAGAGGTCGAGGCCGTCCGGCGTGACGACGCCCGTGAAGGCGGCGAGCGAGTGGGCCGCGAGCGCCGCCGGCGGAAGGAGGCGGCGGAGCACGGCCGCCGCGCCCGAGCCGGGCCAGAGCGCCCAGGCGGCGGCCGCGTAAAGCGCGAAGGCGGCGACGTGCAGTAGAATCATCGGTCCTCCAGAGTGTAGCGCAGGCGCCGCAGCGGCGCGTGCCCGCCGACCCTCCGATGCTCGAGAACCTCACGCAACGCCTGTCGCGCGTCGTCAAGACGCTGCGCGGAGAGGCGCGCCTCACGGAAGCCAACATCGCCGACGCGCTGCGCGAGGTGCGCCTCGCGCTCCTCGAGGCCGACGTCGCGCTGCCGGTCGTCAAGGACTTCGTCGCGCGCGTGCGCGAGAAGGCGGTGGGCGAGGAGGTGACGGGCTCGCTGACGCCGGGCCAGGCGCTCGTCGGCGTCGTGCACCGCGAGCTCACCGCGCTGATGGGCGCGGCGGCCGCGCCGCTCGACCTCGCGACTCGGCCTCCCGCGGTGATCCTGCTCGCGGGCCTCCAGGGCGCGGGCAAGACGACGACCGCCGCGAAGCTCGCGCGGTTGCTGCTCGAGCAGAAGAAGAAGGTGCTCGTGACCTCGGCCGACGTCTACCGCCCGGCGGCGATCGCGCAGCTCGCGACGCTCGGCGCGCAGGTCGGCGTCGACGTGTTCCCGTCGACCGAGTCCGACCGCCCGGTGGACATCGCGACCCGCGCGGTCGAGTGGGCGCGGACGCACTACCACGACGTCCTGATCGTCGACACGGCGGGCCGCCTCGCGGTCGACGAGGCGATGATGCGGGAGATCGCCGCGATCTCGGCGGCGGTCTCGCCGGTCGAGACGCTGTTCGTCGTCGACGCGATGCAGGGCCAGGACGCCGTCAACACGGCGAAGGCCTTCCGCGACGCGCTGCCGCTCACGGGGGTCGTGCTGACGAAGCTCGACGGCGACGCCCGCGGCGGCGCCGCGCTGTCGGTACGCGCGATCACCGGCGCGCCGATCAAGTTCGCGGGCGTGTCGGAGAAGATCGACGGGCTCGAGGTGTTCCATCCCGAGCGCATGGCCTCGCGCATCCTCGGCATGGGCGACGTGCTCTCGCTCGTCGAGCAGGCGCAGAAGTCCGTCGACGCCGACGACGCGCGCAAGCTCGCCAAGAAGGTCAGGAGCGGCAAGGGCTTCGACCTCGAGGACTACAAGCAGCAGATCGCGCAGATGCGCAAGATGGGCGGGCTCGCGGGACTCGTCGACAAGCTGCCCGCCGAGATCAGGGCGGCGGCGGCGAATGCCCAGGTGGACGAGAAGCGCGTCGGCCGGCTCGAGGGCATCATCAACTCGATGACGGCCGCGGAGCGCGCGAAGCCCGAGCTCCTCAAGGCGTCGCGCAAGCGCCGCATCGCCGCGGGCGCGGGCGTCCCGGTTCAGGAAGTGAACCAGCTGCTCGCGCAGTTCGAGCAGGCGCAGAAGATGATGAAGATGGTCGCGAAGGGCGGCCTGCAGAAGATGATGCGCGGCATGCGCGGGCTGATGCCGCGGTAGCCGACGCGGAGTGCGGCGCGTCGCGCCGGACTCCCGGCGGGGCCGTCCGGCCCGCGGGGGTCAGCGCCGCGCCGGACGTGCCTTCGAGTAGCGCGGGCGCAGGACGCCCGACGCGAGCAGCAGCAGGTAGACGTAAGGCGCGAATCCCTCGGTCGCGCCGAGCGCGATCTCCGCGAGCGCGGTGAGGATGCCCGCGACGATGATTCCGCACGCGATCGCGAACCGGCTGCGCATCGTGCGCCACAACCCGGCGGCGTCGGTCACCGAGTCGTTCGCGAGCCGGCGGCACATCCGGCGCCACATGAGCGCCTCGAACGCCAGGATGCCCACCAGGTTCGCGCCGTACAGGATCGCCGCGCGCGGATGGGACGGGTTGTCGCCCACGAGAGCGGAGAGCGACGGCACCAGCGTCGCGAGCAGGAGGAACCCGAG
>JAKLIE010000040.1 GCA_022709775.1 Pseudomonadota bacterium | reverse complement strand
GCGCGGTGTCTCGCGGCGCATCCCCGCGCAACGGGTCGGGGGCCGCTTCCTCCCTCCGAGCGCGCAGCTCGCGGCGCACTGCCCGCGTCTTCCACGCGACGTAGCCCCACGCGGTCGCGCCGACGACCACCGCGACCGCGAAGAACACGACCGAGAACGCCACGCCGAGCACGAGCAGGGTTGCGCCGGCGACCGCCACGGCGACCTTGCGCAGGAAACCGGGTGCGCCGCCCGGCGCAGGTCCGCCCGGCGGGCGGGCGTGGTCGTCGGTACGCGGTGTCATGGGCGTCGGGCAGGAACCCTTCGGGGGCGGCCGGAATCGGTCACCGGCTCAAATGGGGGCACGCTGCCCCGAAATCCAGTACGCGCGGGGCGTGTCGGCGTCCCGCCTACTTCTGCGGCGGCTTGCGCTCGAGCATCGACTTCAGGTCGGCGAACGGCGAATGCGTCGCGCGCGCGGAAGCGCCGCTCGCGAGCCCTCCTCCCGCCTGCGCCTCGAGATGCCGCTGGTGCTCGTTGTCGTGGCAGTAGAGGCACAGGAGCTCCCAGTTGCTGCCGTCGGACGGGTTGTTGTCGTGATCGTGGTCGCGGTGGTGCACCGTCAGCTCGCGCAGATTCGCCGGCGTGAACTCGCGCGCGCAGCGCCCGCAGATCCACGGATAGAGCTTGAGCGCCTGCTCGCGGTAGCCCTGCCCGCGCTCGAGCGCGGCGCGGCGCGCATCGGCGACGATGCGGTCGAGCTTGCCGGGATCGGCGGGCATCGGGACTCCCCTCGAACCGCCGTCAGGCGCCCGCCTGCTTCGCCCCGCCGCGGCCCGCGTCGGGCATGAGCTTCGCGAGCTCGGGACCTGCGATCAGACGGATGCGCTTCTCGACGGCGAACCGGCGCGCGTTGTCGGTGAGCTCGCCGGCGAGGACGTAGACGCACTCGTGCGCCTCGCGCGCGTCCTTCGCCCCCACCAACGCCTTGAGCGGCTCGACGCCGGCCCGGGCGACCTTCCATCGCTTGCCGCTCACGAGCGCGCGACGCCCCGCCTTCGCGATCTCGAAATCGGCGTCCGGCCCGTCGACGCGACTCACCGCGTAGCCGTCGCGACGGAAGCCGTCCTCGAGCGCGGCCGCGAAATCGCTCCACGTCATCGCACGCACCGCATCGAGCGTCCTGGCGATGCGCGCGCCGGACGGCGCCTTGACCTGCCGCCACGCGGCCATCACCGAAATCGCCGCGAACGGCAGCGACGAGAACACGGCGAAGATCCGCCACTCCTCGCGCACCAGCACGCCGACGAGCCCGCCGATCGCGGCGGCGATCGCCGCGCTCACCCACCACGGCGAGCGCAGCAGCACCGCGAACAGCGAATTCTCGTGCATCTCCCACTTCATGCGCTTCCCCGCCGTTCCCTCGTCGTCGAAACCGGCAATTATAGGCGCCCGCCCCATCGCCGAGGCCCCACCCTACTCCCAGAGCTCGATGCGCTCGCCCTGCGCCCGCAGGTGCTCCGCGCGCGCCTGCAGCCAGCGCTGGAACGACGGCTCGCTCGCGTAACCGCGGTCGGCGACGTAGGCGAACGACGACGACAGGTGGAACGGCCTGAGGTACGCGGAGATCCGGAACACCTCGGCGCCCGCGGCATCGAAGTAGACGATCGACGGCGTCCACGCGATCCCGAGCTCGCGCGCCCAGGCCTGCGCCGTGGTGGCGCGGCCGTCCGGCGTCCTCAACGGCGTCGCGGCGGCGAGAGAGAAGCGCACGACGTCGAAGCGCGCTACCTGCTCCTGCACCTCGCGACGCCGGAACCCCTCGCGGTGCATCTCGTCGCACGGCGGACAGTCCACGGTCTCGAAGACGACCGCGAGCGGCTTCGCGCCCGGACGACGTCTCAGATCGTGCGGCGGGGACAGGAAGAACGGCTCGTCGGCGAGCCTCGGACTCGCCGGCTCCTTCGCGACGCGCTGCAGCCAGTCGGCGAGCGGTTCGCGACCCTCGTGCCTGCCCGCGACGTAGTCGAGCACGGCCTCGAACTGCCGCGGCGGGTAGTAGCCGTCGAGTCGAACGACGACCTTGCCCCGCTCGTCGAGGAACAGGACCGACGGCGTGAACTGGACGTCGAGCGCCTGCGCGAGCGCCTTCTCGCTCATCGTCCGGCCGTCGATCCAGGTCGTCTCGCGGTCGCCCCACAGGTTGAGCGCGATCGCGACGAAGTGCTTGCGCGTCTTGTCGACGATCGCGCGCTGCGAGAAATTCGCCGTCATCAGCTTCCTGCAGTACGGGCAGCCGTCCTGCCCGACGTAGACGAGCAGCCGCTTGCCTTCCTTCGCGGCGTCGGCGACGTCCTCGCGGAAGTCGAGGAACGTGTTCGCGAACCACGGCGGTATGTCGATCGCGTGAGGCGACGCATCCTGCGCGCGTGCCGTGCCGGGGAGCGCGGCGAACGCCCAGGCCAGGAGGATGAGGATCGTCTTCATGTCGGCGCGCGGGTCGCGTGTCGAGGGCAATGCCGCTATCCTCCACGGCACGCGCGCGGCGTCAAGCGCGGGCTTAAGCCGACGGCGCGAGCACCGCCACCGCGCCCGAGAACGTCAGGAACGCCAGCGCGGTCGACACGAGGATGATGCGGGCGATCCGACCGTTGTCGGCCCCGAACCGCTCGGCCAGCATCGCGACGTTGCTCGCGCTGGGGAGCGCGGCGACCAGCACGATCACCGTCAGCGCGAACCGGTCGAGCGGCACGCCCATCCCGATCGCGCTGGTCCCGATGGCTAGCACGAGCAGCGGGTGCACGACGAGCTTCAGCAGCGCGATCGGAACGTACTCGACCCACGGCGTGCGGACGGCGCTGGTCATCTGCGAGCGCGCGAGCACCGCGCCGATCGTGAAGAGCGCCGTCGGCGAAGCGGAATCCGCGAGCAGGCCGACGGTCTGGAGGATGGGCTTCGGCAGCTCGATGCCGGCCGACCAGGTCGCGATGCCCAGCAGGATCGCCCACGGCAGGGGGTTGGCGACGACGCCCTTGAGCGCGTTCTTCGCGGCGGTCGCCGCGCCGTGTTCGTCGGCGCTGCCGAGCCTGGACAGCGCGACGCACAGCGAGCTCGTGAACAGCAGGTCGAGCAGGATCGTCACGATCGCCGGTCCGGCCGACGCATTGCCGAGCAGCGCGACGAGCAGCGGCACGCCCATGTAGCCCGTGTTCGGAAAGGCCGCGACCAGCGCTCCGAAAGACGCGTCGTTCCAGCCGATCCGCGCCGAGAGCGTGACCGCCAGCGTGAACGCGACCATCACCAGCGCACAGAAGACGTAGACGCCGACGACGCCGACGGACAGGGTCTGCGCGATCGGCGTGGTCGCGCCGAAGCGCCAGAGCATGCAGGGCAGCGCGAAGTACAGCACGTACGCGTTGAGCCCGGGAATCGCCGCCTGCGGCAGCATGCCGCGCCGCGTGGCCACGTAGCCGCAGAGGACCAGCGCGAAGAACGGGAACGTGACGAGGAGGATGGCGAGCACGGTCGGATTGTCGCAAATGGCGCGCGGGGAGTCGCCGACGGTCGTCCGGCGGCGCCCTTTCCCGCGGGCATTCGAGCCCGCGGCGGCCACCCGGGCCGGGCTCCCTCCTGACGCCCGTCCCCGCGCGTGGCATGATCGCCGTTCCGCAACGCCCGTCCGAACGCCGCCGATGGACATCGACGAATTCATGCTGATCTACAAGCGCGCCTGGGAGACGAGCGACGAGCACCTGGTCGCGTCGCTGTTCGCCTCCGACGGCGTCTATCGCAACACGCCGTTCGCCGAGCAGCGCGGCCACGACGCGATCAAGGCCTACTGGCAGCGCACGAAGCTGCAGGAGGACATCCGCCTCGAATACGAGGTCCTGGAGCGCCACGAGCGCGGCGGGATCGCGCACTGGCACACGACCTACCAGGTCACGTCGGACGAGCTGTTCCGCATCTGGGCCGCGTCGACCGGCACGAACCTGGTCGCCCGCCGGAAGGGGGAGGCATTGCCCCGGCTCGCGCTCGACGGAATCGCGATGGCGACGTTCGGCTTCGACGGGCTGTGCCGCGAGCTCAGGCTCTGGTGGCACAGCAAGATCGCGGGGTGAGGATGCCCGAATGCGGCGCGCGCGCCGTCCGTCAGGCGCGCCCGCCCGCGCACGACGCGCAGAAGTCGAGCAGAACGCGGTCGAACGCCGCCGGTTGCTCGAGGTTGGGCAGGTGCGCGGCCCCGGAAAACACATGGCGGCGCGCGCCCCGAATCGTCGCCACGACGTGCTCGCAGGTTTCCGCCACGCCCGGGAAGTCCAGGTCGCCCCACGCGACGAGCGCCGGCTTGGCGACCTCCGCGAGACGGTCCCAGGCCGGGGGCGGCTCGATCTCCGTTCCGCGCGCCTCGGCGCGAAGCGCGATCTCGTTCATCGCGAGGAACAGCTCGCGCGCCGCGCCGCCGACGCGCCCCTCGCGGGCGAGCGGGCCGTCGAGCCACGCATGCGCTTCCAGCGCGTTGATCGTGTCGGTGTCGAACGCCGCCTCGGCCCGCTCGACCCGGTCGACCCACGCATGGATCGCCGGCGGCAGCGACGCGGGCTCGGGCGCGCCGCTCACCGCAGGCGCGGCGAGCATGAGGCCCCGCACCCGCTCCGGATGGCCGAGCGCCGCGTCGATCGCGATGCGTCCGCCCTGCGAGCACCCGACGAGGATCGCCTGCGCCTGCGGAGCGCACGCGTCGAGCACGGCCACCAGGTCGCCGACGTGCGAATACTCCTCGTCGGCGTGCAGCGTCTCCCCGAAGCCGCGCCGATCGTAGGCGACGGCACGGAAGCCGGCCCCTGTCAGCGCCACTGCCTGCGCGCGCCACATGCGCCGGTCGGCAACGCCGGCGTGCAGCAGCACGACGGGCGGACCGTCCCCCGCCGATTCGACGGCGAGCATCGCGCGCCCGGAGGCGACGCCCAGCGCGGCCATCTCACGAGGGCCGCGTCGCGACCATCGACTCGCGCCCGGCGAACCATTCGTACCAGGCCGCCGCGTTCGGATGCCGCTCGCGCCAGGCGAGCGATGCGAACCGGAAGTCGAGGTAGCCGAGCGCGCACGCGAACGCGATCGTGCCGACGTCGACGCGGTCGCCGAACGAGCTCGCGCGGCGTTCGAGATCGGCGAGCCCGCACGCCACCTTGTCGAGCTGCCCTTCGATCCACTCGCCCCAGCGCAGCGCCTCGGGCCGTGCCGCGACCTCGTAGCGCGTGAGCAGCGCGGCGTCGGTGATGCCGTCCGCGAGCGCCTGCTCGGTGAGCACGCCCCAGCGCGCGTCCGGATCGCCCGGGACGATCTCGCCGTCCCCCAGCGCGTTCAGGTACTCGACGACCACGCGGCTGTCGTAGATCACCGCGCCGTCGTCGGTGACGAGCGTCGGCACCTGCCCGAGCGGGTTGACCGCGACGAGCGCCCGGTCGCGCGCGACCGGGTGCGCGGACGCCTCGACGAGCTCGATGCGATCGCGCAGGCCGAGCTCGTGCGCGGCGACGAGGCACTTGCGGACGAACGGCGAGGTGACGCTGTAGTAGATCTTCAAGGATCGCTCCGTGCGGAGGGCGGGGTTCGGAGGCCCGAGCGGGCGGCGGCTCAGGGCGCGGGAATGGCCCGAACCGACAGCACGCCGTCGATCGACGCGATCGAGCGGATCGTCGCGTCGTCGACCGCGCTGTCGACGTCGACGAGCGTGTACGCCATGTCGCCGCGCGACTTGTTGACCATGTTGTGGATGTTGAGTCCCGCGCGCGCCACCGTCGAGCTGATCTGGCCGAGCATGTTCGGCACGTTCGCGTTCGCGATCGCCAGCCGATGGGGCGACTCGCGCGCCATCTCGACGTTCGGGAAGTTGACCGCGTTCGCGATCGTTCCGTGCTCGAGGTACTCGCGCACCTGATCGACGACCATCGCGGCGCAGTTCTCCTCGGCCTCCGCGGTCGAGGCGCCGAGGTGCGGCAGCGCCACCACGCGCGGCTCGCCGATCAGCTTCGCGCTCGGGAAGTCGCACAGGTAGCCCCTGAGCTTCTGCGCGCGCAGCGCCGCGACCACCGCGTCCTCGTCGACGATCGCATCGCGCGAGAAGTTGAGCAGGAAGGCGCCGGGCTTCGCGAGCGCGAGCTTCGTCGCGTCGACCAGGTGGCGCGTCGCCGCGACGAGCGGCACGTGCAGGGAGATGAAGTCGGCGTGACGGACCACCTCGTCGATCGAGTTCGCCCTGCGCACCGACGACGGCAGGCGCCATGCGGCGTCGACGGTGATCTCCGGGTCGTAGCCGATCGCCTTCATGCCGAGCTTGATCGCCGTATCGGCCACGAGGCTCCCGATCGACCCCAGGCCGACGATGCCGAGCGTCCGCCCCGGCAGCTCGACGCCGGCGAACTGCTTCTTGCCTTCCTCGACGCGCGCCTCGAGGTCGGGGGCGCCCGGATCGAGGCCGTCCACGTAGCGCAGCGCCGGGACGACGTTGCGCGCGCCGAGCAGGAGCGCCGCCAGCACGAGCTCCTTGACCGCGTTCGCGTTCGCCCCCGGCGCGTTGAACACCGGCGCGCCGCGCTTCGACATCGCGGCGACCGGGATGTTGTTCGTGCCGGCGCCGGCGCGGCCGATCGCCTTGACGCTCGCGGGAATGGCCATCGCGTGCATGTCGTGCGAACGCACGACGATCGCGTCGGGATCGTCGACGGACTTGCCGACCGTGTAGCGCGCGGACGGGAAGCGGTGCAGCCCCTGCGCCGAGATCTGGTTGAGCGTGAGGATCCGGAACATCGCCGATCACCCGTGCCGCTTCTCGAAGTCCTTCAGGTAGTCCACCAGCGCCTGAACGCCCTCGATCGGCATCGCGTTGTAGATCGAGGCGCGCATGCCGCCGACGGCCCGGTGGCCCTTGAGCTGCACCATGCCCCGCTCCTCCGCGCCCTTCAGGAACGCGCCGTCGAGCTTCTCGTCACGAAGCTTGAACGGCACGTTCATGCGCGAACGGTCCTCCCTGCGGACCGGCGACACGTAGAACGCGCTCGCGTCGAGCGCGTCGTACAGGAGCTTCGCCTTCGCGATGTTCTTCCTCTCGATCGCCGGCACGCCGCCCTGCGCGAGCAGCCACTCGAACACGAGGCCCGCGATGTAGATCGCGTAGGTCGGCGGCGTGTTCAGCATCGAGTCCGCCTCGACCTGCTCCTTCCAGTGGAACGCCGACGGGCAGATCGGGAGCGCGCGGTCGAGCAGGTCCTCGCGGACGATGACGATCGTGAGGCCTGCGGGACCGATGTTCTTCTGCGCGCCGCCGTAGATCACGCCGTACCCGGACACGTCGACGACGCGCGACAGGATGTGCGAGGACATGTCGGCCACCAGCGGCACGTCCCCGGTGGCGGGCGTCCAGTGATATTCGACGCCGCCGATCGTCTCGTTCGTGCAGACGTGCACGTAGGCGGCGCCCGGGTCCAGCGTCCAGCGGCTCTGCGGCGGCACGTAGGTGAAGTTGGCGTCCTCGGCGGAGGCCGCGACGTTGACCGTGCAGTACTTCTTCGCCTCCTTGATCGACTTCTTCGACCATTCGCCGGTGTTGACGTAGTCGGCACCCTTGCGCGAGCCGAGCAGGTTCATCGGGATGATCGCGTTCTCGGCGATCGCGCCGCCCTGCAGGAACAGCAGCTTGTGGGTCGGCGGGATCGCGAGCAGCGTGCGCAGGTCGGCCTCGGCCTTCGCGTGGATGCCCATGAACTCCTTGCCGCGGTGGCTCATCTCCATCACCGACATCCCGCTGCCGTGCCAGTCGAGCATCTCGGCGGCGGCCTGCCGCAACACCGGTTCGGGGAGCACGGCAGGGCCGGCGCTGAAGTTGTACGCACGCATGGGGGATCCGGGAAGCGTTGGAGAATGGGGGCCGCCCATTGTAGCCGCCGGCTCAGCGCCCCCAGGCGAGCGCGATTGGTCTGACCTCCGCGGCGAGCTCGAGCAGCCCGGCGCGGGTCGCGGGGTGGAGCGCCTCGATCGGGTGGCGGACGGCATCGCTTCCGATCACGCCGCCGGCCTTCATCACCGCCTTGGTCGCGCGGAGCCCGCACTGCCGGTTCTCGAAGTTGACGAGCGGCAGGATGCGCGCGTACGCGGCGGCGGCCTCGCGGCGCCGGCCGGCCAGGTGGTGCTCGACCACCGGCTTGATCAGGTCGGGCAGCAGCGCCGAAGGCATCGTGCCGGTGGCGCCGGCGTCGAGATCCGCCATCAGCGTGATCGACTCCTCGCCGTCGAAGGGGCCCGCGACCGCCTTGCCGCCCGCCTCGATCAGCGCGCGGAGCTTCGCTGCCGCGAACGGCACCTCGATCTTGAAATACGAGGCCGTAGGCACCTCGCGCGCGAGCCTCGCGAGGAAGGGGACCGTCAGCGCGACGCCCGACAGCGGCGCGTCCTGCACCATCAGCGGCAGGCGCGAGGCCTCGGCGACGTGCGCGAAGTGCTGCATGATGCCCGCCTCGTCCGCGCGGAGCCCCGTGCCGTGGTAGGGCGGCATCAGCATCAGCATCGACGCGCCCGCGGCGGCCGCCGCCCGGGCCCGTTCGCCCGCGATGCGCGTGCTGAAGTGGCTGCAGGTCACGATCACCGGGACGCGACCCGCGACGTGCGTCGTGCAGACGTCGAGCAGCGTCGCGCGCTCGTCGTCTGCGAGCAGGAACTGCTCCGAATAGTTCGCGAGGATGCAGATGCCGTCGACGCCCTGGTCGACCATGCAGTCGAGCACGCGCCGCATGCCCGGCAGGTCGAGGTCGCCGCCGTCGGTGAAGGGCGTCGGTGCGATCGGGTAGACGCCGGTCCAGGGAGCGGTCTTCGAAGCGGGCATCGCGGGGTCCTCGGCGCGGGTGGGGGCGGCACGCCCGGGGTTCGACTCTATCAATTCCGGCGGGCGCCCGGGCCGGTGCCGACGGGGATCGCTGCGGTATAGTCGCCGGCGACATGACATCGAGCCAGACCCCGTCGTCGACGGCGAAGCCGGAGGGCCGAGCGCTGGCGAGGCTCGACCGCGAACGGAGCCTCGTCCTCGTCGTCGATGTCCAGGAACGGCTCGCGCCGCACGTGCACGGCCACGAGGCGCTGATCGGACGCACGGAAGCGCTGATGACCGCCGCCGAGCGATTCGCCATTCCGCGCTTCGCGACCGAGCACCTGCCGGATCGCGTCGGCCGAACGATTCCCCGGTTGCGCGACCGCTTCGCGCCGGCCGCGATCTTCGCCAAGTCGCGCTTCGGCGCCCTCGACCATGCCGGTTTCGCCGCGATGCTCGCCGCGACCGGACGCTCCCAGATCGTCGTCTGCGGCATGGAGGCTCACGTCTGCGTCGTGCAGA